>DAOVIK010000374.1 GCA_030673735.1 Anaerolineae bacterium | reverse complement strand
GTTCCCATGTTTGCCTCTCTCGTTGTCACCACTGCCACAATTTATCTAGCCATAAGCCTATCCTGAATTCAATCATGTTCTTCTCGTGACCGCAAACGTGCTGCGCCGTTCTCAACTCGGCCGAATCACCTGCGCCAATCCGCGCACAGGAATTCAAATGCAAAAGGGGCGTCATAAACTGCTTCAGCGATCCGGGCTTCAGAATTGAGGGGAATCAGATATCATGCCGCGGTGCTAGGACGTTGACAGAGCCTTCTCTTTATGTGAGCCGATCTGCAGCACAGCCGTCAGCCAATCATCGCTTGTCAGCGGCCGATACCACTCCGGACGCGAACGCTCGTGAGGATCCTTTGCCTCACTCGGCAGGCGAGACATAAGGAGCGCATGCAGCTGCTCTTCATGCGTGCGCGCGAGCCATAATTCGATGACGTTCACTGGCAGCAATGGCTCCTCATCCGGAAACACATTCCACTCTGCCTTGCGGCTGCTCTCGGCATTAAAGCCATAGTCAAAGTGGATGATGTATGAAGCTCCAGTGATAGGCTGCCCATCGGTCGTCGCTTCTACATGCGCCAGGAGCACATGAATGGATGGATCATTGCGTATGGCATCCAGGATTTGGTCTAGGTCTGAGGCTTGCGTATTGGCATTCAAGCGGACCAGCCCGAACGTTTCCAAGGCCTTCTCCAGAGGGTCCATTTCTCCATGTTGATCGTGAAAGAAGACGACCACTTTCCCTGCTGCCTTCGCGATCTCTTTCACCAAATGGATGAGCGCTTGAACCTTGGGGCCTTCCGAACTGTCAGCGAGGGTATGCGTAGCATGAGACAAGCGTCGCAGTGTATCGTCTATATCCTTCCAGGTTGCAGAGCTTCCCATTCGCCTCAGTCGGTCCCGTTCTTCGGCAAGAGCCGCCGAATAGGCTTCTAACATCTCGTCGCTCAAGTCCAGCCATTGCTCCTGACGAGTCCATGCAGGCATTTCTTGCGCAATGTCGGCCTTCGTACGTCGCATGGCAAACGGCAGGTAGCGCTCACTGGGATCGGATAGATGGCTTGTCACTTCCTCATCCTTGGACTCGGGGAAGATATACTTGAACAGCCGGACCCATTCCTGCGGCGTTTGAGGCAAGCCACCCGAGAGACCCCATCGCCATGTGGCGCGGACCTTCTTGAGTGGTTCCAGTCTAATATCCGCCTGTTGAAGAACCTCCCAAGCGTCAGCAAGGACCACCACGTCGAATTCAAACTTTGATTTGTCAATAAATCCCTGTTCGATATCTTCAGCCAACTGCTTATAACCAACAAGAATCACTTGGCCCGGGTCTGACCAAACTGCGGATGTGTGTCCTTCAAAGTTGCGCACAGAATTCACGACCAGCCCGGGCGCCCAGGTTGCCAGCTGAGTTTCCCAATGCCTCCGTCTGTGCTCGGAGCAGACAATAAGCGCTCGTTTGGCTCTCTCGGTTTGAATCAAAGAGGCGATCGAAGATGCTGCGGTTACAGCTTTCCCCGTTCCCGGATCGTCGGCAAGTAGAAGAAAGTTGGTCTCGAAAAAAGCGCTGCTAGCTTCCTGCTGATATGGTCTCAGGATCCACTCGCCCACAAATGGTGTCATCTTTTCCAATATAACGGGAGCAGCGAGCAACGCAGCTAGTGGGGCAAGCGGATTCTGGTCAAGTGGGACTGTGTCATCCGCGGCTACTGGCCTTCCCTCGCTGTCGACCTGCGGCGGAAGAGAAATGCCATGAAGGGTATCACTTGATGCAAGCAATGGCTCCAGAATTGAATTGGGTTTGAGGGTGGGCAGTATGCCTACCGGAAGCTCGATCACCTGCACCCTATGCGGATCATGAGCAGCATCTCCGTGCAAGCGCTGAGTGACTTCCTTCCCCAAGGGAAGGGACCAGACGTCTACGGGGGGGATGCGGAGATCCCGGATTCCGGCGATCGCAGGTCTCTGTAGCGGGGCAGCTCTCTGCCTTAACGGTTTACGAATGCGAATACCCTCCGCGATCCTACGACTCGCCGATCTTCAGATTGTGTGCTTCCTCGAGCCCGTTACGCACGCGCGAGAAAGGCTCCACGAGATTTCGCTCATGCAAGTCATCGGGCAGTGCATTGCTATTCTCATCAGCCTCTTGTTCATAATCGGGATGCGCTTGGAAGATAATCTCACCCTCCACCTGGTTCAGAATGCACAACATGGGGATGCCGATCCTGGGGCGCAAGTTGAGGAACGCGGCATCGCGCACCAATACCACTGCCGGCTTGGTTTCGAGCGTCTC
>DAOVIK010000236.1 GCA_030673735.1 Anaerolineae bacterium | reverse complement strand
GGGAGGCAGCCAATATCCGGGTAGCTCCAATCAAGCGGTGGAGAAGGATCGTTGACAATCTCTCCAAGAATGGGTGACACAAGCTCGGGAATATCCGGGATAGAGGCATCACATATAGGTCCAGTCCAGAACCATGGAGTCGGCGAGTAAGGACCGGTGGTGAACCCTCGAACTGCGTAGACACGCCATTGGTACATACTGGCAGGTTGAAGCGCCTGCGTCAGGATCCACGTTGTTTGTGGACCGGAGGTTTGCTCACTGATTACACCGGAAGCATTGAAATCGCCATCCGGGGCGATATCCAGGCCAAAGGCGTCCTGGCAAGTGGCATTGTAGAACCACTGAAAGGTCGGTTGCAGGCTGGGCACAAGCTCGTTGCTTGGAGAGAAGACCTGGGGCGCCACGAGTGGAATCGGCGGGCAAGGGGTTGCGGTTGGCGTAGGCTCCGGTGTAGTAGGGACGCACGCGCTCATGAACATGGCCGCGCCGAGGATGATCAGTGGAACGTAGTAACGTGTGTTCCTCACGGGAATCCTCCTTGGGCGTCTACCTAACAAGCCATGCATTCCTGGTGTAAACCAGGACGACTTGAAGGGCTCAATTCCACCGAATAGTATACATTGCGGATTTCAAAGACACGATGGTTCGCAAATCCTCTGCGATCGGAGAATGAAGATCAGTTTGATAGTCCTCCAGAACACTGTATAGCACAGCTCCCGAGTCAAGATCCTCACGACCATGACCGGATTGAATCAATGTTTGGCCAATTTGTGACACATTGAGCTCGAACTCTGCAATGGTGACTTGGGATGGTGGCCTTCCTGCCTGCAGGAATCTGTCGATGAGAAAGAAGTCAAATCCGGCGAAGCCATGCAGATCCTCGGATCGAATGCTCATTAGCCCCAGCGTGTCCGGCGGAGTCGTCTGCCACGGCATGATATACAGCCCGGATACCTCATGTTCCGTGTCTAATTGATCCAGCTCATCCCAGCTGTCAACACGCGGCACATTCCAACTCGTATGCTAAGCCTGTATGTCGCCATAGATTACATAGCCTCGTGTCTCCTCCGTATCGGGGACAAAGCGAAGCAAGCGAAGCAGATCTCCGCCGCGATCTGCCTGATCCCTAGATTGGAACACTGCACAAGGGGCGAGCATTGGCAAAAGAAACAGTAATGCCACCAGCTTGAGCTTCGAGGGGATGGTTCTCATGCTTGCTTTCTCCTTGGGATTTGGGGGGACCTCAGGATAAGCATTACAAGCGATCCAGAAGTTTGAAGTCGGTCCAAGGTCAGGATTTTTCAGAGAGCAACTCAGTTGCCCTTGCAGAATCCTGCTGCTCGTTAACGCGGCCAACGCCGCGGTCAATTGCAGCTTGGAATGCGTTCCTCCCCCGAGAAAATAACCGCCCCAGATTGGGTATTGACCAACTCGATCAGGACAGTTTGCGCTGGCACGATGCGCAGGCCGGTGCAATGCAGCAACACCGGGCGCGATTCGTTGGGGAAACAATCAAACAGGGTTCCCATGGCCCGCGCCTGGTAACTGGCTTGCGGTGGGTCAGGGAATTGGAAAGTCATCAACATGCTCTGGGTGCCAGCGCAGCCGATAGCGTAAAACGCAGGTGTTTCGAGTGGCGTCATGCTGCAGGTTCCCTGGAAATCAGTCGAGAACTGCTCGACAAGGGAGTACTCAGCGGGCACCAAGCCATGCTGGACCGCAACCCGCCAATAGTAAGTCGTGCAATCCTGCAGGAATTCCACGCCGGTCTCAAAGCTGGTCTGGGGGCTGCCGGTCGATCCAGACAGTATAGTCTGCTGAAAATCGGTAAGCGTCGAGACCTGGAACTGATAGGCTTCCGGCAGGCAGCCTACATCCGGGTAGCTCCAATCGAGCGGCGGGGAGGGATCGATAACGATCTCTCCTTGGATCGGCGACACAAGCTCGGGAATATCAGGGACTGAAGAAGGGCAGATTGGTCCGGTCCAGAACCAGGGCTCCGGGGAGTAAGGCCCGGTTGATGTGCCGCTGATTGCATAGGCGCGCCACGCATACACGCTGGCAGGCTGAAGCATCTCTGTCAGAGTCCAAGTGGTCTGGGGGCCAGAGGTCTGCTCAAGGATGATCCCGGGAGCCGTAAAATCGCCATCCGGGGCGATATCCAGGCCAAATGCGTCATGGCACGCACCACTGTAGACCCATTGAAAGGTAGGCTGCAGGTTGGGCACCAGCTGGCTGTTAGGAGAGATAACTTGAGGCGCTACGCTTGAAATCGGCGGGCAGGGCGTTGCAGTCGGCGTAGGCGCCGGCGTGGCAGGAACGCACGCGCTCATGAACATGGCTGCGCCGAGGATGAAAAGCGAAACGTAGAAATGCCTGTCCCTCACGGACATCCTCCTTGGGCGTCTACTTGATAAGCCAGGCATTCATGCCGTGGACCGGATTGATATGAAGGATCTCCATCCCACTGGATAGTATACATTGCGGACTGCAAAGGCGCGAAGGTTCGCAAATCCTCCACGATCATGATAATCTTCTGCACTCAGTCCCAAGGAGTCTCTGGTTTTGGCAAAACTCTTGCGCAAGCTCGCCCGCATCTTGGGCTGGACGCGTTCGAGCTACTTCCTGATGAGCACTTTCTTTGCCACCATCGTGCTTATCGGCATAGTATGGTGGCCAATGGTTGAGGACTATGTAGAGTGGTTCGATCCGCGTTTTTCGATATGGGCACAGATGGACTGGCTCCTCTTGGGGATCTTCGCCGCCATGTCGCTGCTCATCATGGCCGGCGCCAATATCAGAGCCGATTTCTTGATCGTGCTGGTGGGCCTTGTGGGGGGTCTGGTGATCGAGAGCTGGGGCACGCAGACCAACTTGTGGTTCTACTTCACGCGCGAGCGTCCGCCGTTATGGATCATCCCCGCCTGGCCGATAGCCAGCCTTTCCATCGATCGCATGGTTCGCATGCTCGATGGACTGATTGCCAACCAAGCCAAGCCGACGAAGATCATCAAGTGGGCTTACTGGATCGTCTTACCGGCCTTTCTGGCGCTGATGCTGTATTTCGTCTGGCCGACGATTGACAAATCCCTGACGGTAACGGCCTTGATCCTGTGTTTCTTCCTCGTGCTGACTCCCACCAACTATCGCTTGGCGTTCCTCAATTTCGCTGCCGGTTCGGGATTGGGTTACTTCTTGGAGCTGTGGGGAACCACACGCAGATGCTGGACTTACTACACCTACGAGACTCCACCTCTCTTCGCCGTGCTGGCGCATGGCATGGCTGCGGTTGCGTTCTGGCGCGTGGCCGATCTTGTGCTCATCTTCCGTCCCCACCTGAAGCGCATTCTCCTTCGCCCTCAGGCCGAATGAGGCGACCTTCTATTCCATAACTACTTCGCAGGCAAAGTGAGTGCGAATTCG
>DAOVIK010000110.1 GCA_030673735.1 Anaerolineae bacterium | reverse complement strand
TTTCATCCACGTCGGTCATTATCACTTGATATCCGCTTACAGCTGCGGTTTGGGCGATGCCATTGCCCATGGCGCCCGCGCCAACGACAACAATCTTCTTGATGTCCATGTTCTGATACTCCGTTTGCTTTCGCTTGTCCTATTTGGTTGTCGCTATTCCAATTCGATTGCCATGGCTACCGCCTCACCACCACCGAGGCAGAGAGAAGCCATGCCTTTGCTCAATCCGCGATCCTTGAGGGCATAGATCAGCGTCGTCAGTACACGGGCTCCGGATGCGCCAATCGGATGGCCAAGGGCGATTCCACCGCCATTGACGTTGACCTTCTCCCAATCCCATCCTTCTTCTGCAAGAGCATATCCATCGGCAAGCACTTGGGCAGCGAAAGCTTCATTCAACTCGATCAAGTCGATCTCATCAAAAGCCCAGCCGGTCTTCTCAGCCAACAGAGGAATTGCTTTTGCGGGAGCGATGAAAAGCTCCTTGGGTGGTACCGCCGCCTGCGCGTAGCCCACGATGCGTGCCATGGGCTTGCATTTCAAAGCCTCGGCCTTCTCGCGACTGCAGATGACCAAGGCAGAAGCACCATCGTTCAGTCCAGGAGCGTTGCCTGCCGTCACCTTGCCGTCCTTCTTGAAGACCGGCCTGAGCGAAGTTAGTTTCTCGAGTGAGGTGTCGCGGCGCGGTGTTTCGTCTTGCTCCACGAGCGTGACTTTGCCTTTCCTCCCCGGCACTTCGAGGGGCGCAATCTCGGCCTCGAATTTGCCGGCGTCGATGGCTTCGATGGCCTTTTGATGGCTTTCGAGTGCCCAGCGGTCCATGGCTTCACGTGTAACCTCGTACTCGTCGGCGATGTATTCAGCGGCCATCCCCATCACCCAATCTTCGAACGGGTCCCACAATCCATCCAGAAGCAAAGCGTCGGTAAGCTCTTGATGGCCATAGGAGAGACCTTTGCGGCCGCGAATTATGTGCGGCGCGTTGCTCATGCTCTCCATGCCCCCGGCCACAATCAGATCAGCATCTCCAATTCGTATCGCCTGAGCTGCCATCATGCACGCCTTCAATCCGGAGCCACAGACCTTGTTGATCGTGGTCGCTCCGACCGTCGGAGGCAGTCCGGAGAAGATGGCTGCCTGCCGGGCAGGTGCTTGACCCAATCCGGCGGACACAACATTGCCCATCAGGACCTCGTCGATTTCTTCCAGCTTCTTCAATCCAGCCCTTTCAACGGCGGCCTTCACAACAGCTGCTCCCAACCGTGTTGCCGAGAGCGGCGAGAGCGCCCCCTGGAACCTGCCCATAGGAGTTCGGGCAGCGCTCAGGATGACGGGTTCTCGGGGATTATGGTCTGAACTCATAGTGCTCCTCTCCACTTATCTAGAAATGATAAAGGGCCGACCGAGATCGGTCCTGGGTTCTATTTGCGACGGTTCTTCCAAACAGCTTGAAGCCTGGCGTATGTGCTTTCCAGGGCCTCGGGGATGACGCGCACTTCGCCGGTAGTGGTCATAAAGCTCGTATCCCCCTTCCAGCGGGGAAGCACATGCATGTGCACATGATCAGCAACGCCGGCACCAGCAGCGGTGCCGATGTTGGCTCCAACGTTGAAGGATTCGGCCCCGTAAGCTTCACGCAGAACGACGAGAGCTTCTGATGCAAGAATCATCACCTCTGCAAGGACCTTCTCGTCCAAAGCATCGAAGGAAGGTTTATGTTCGAAGGGCACAACCATCATATGACCATTTGTGTAGGGGTAGCGATTGAGGATTACGAATGCATGCTCGCCGCGGTGTAGAATCAGATTCTCCGGCCCATCGGGCTGGGCGAGTTGGTCACAGAAGAGGCAGACGCCTTGCTCAGTGTTCTTTTCCACGTATTCCATGCGCCATGGGGACCAAATATGCTTCATGGGATTCCCAGTGGATTGTAGCAAAGAAAGCGCCAAGTGTGAACCGACTGGCACGTCTCGTGCATCTGTGGGTACAATGCAGCCATGATTGATGAGGCACGCTTGCAGTCCATGCTTCCGGTTCGAGGGCTTGGCCAGCCGTTTCATTTCTTTGAGACCATCGGATCGACGAACGACTTCGCAAAGGAACTGGCCAAGGGCGATGCGCCGCATGGAACCCTGGTTGTGGCCGATGAACAGACTGCTGGCAGGGGTAGGGGAGATCGGCGCTGGCTGACACCCAAGGGGACTGGATTGGCGCTGAGCCTGATCCTTCGGCCAGAGCGGTCGATGCAGAACCGTGTAGGCGTTGTGGGGTGCATGGCAGCTCTGGCGATCCAGGAAGGGGTGCTGAAAGAAGGAATCAAGGCCGAGATCAAGTGGCCCAACGACGTCTTGATTGGAGGGCGGAAGACAGCAGGTGTGCTGGTCGAAGCCGCCTGGGAAGGCACGGATCTTACTTCGTTGGTGGTGGGCATTGGTGTCAATGTGCGGATTGCCTCGGTTCCACCTGAAGAGCAGCTTGACTATCCGGCCACCTGCGTCGAAACTGGATTGGGGAAGAGCGTCGATCGGATGGTCCTTCTACTCGGGATATTGGAGGGCATAGCCCGTTGGTGGCCGCGGCTGGGATCCGAGGAGCTGATAGGCCGGATCAATGACGGACTTGCTTTCCGCGGACGGGAGATCGAGCTGGTAGGAGGGGAAGAGATCATTCGAGGGACCCTTGTACGGGTAAAGCCGGATGGAAGGCTTCGGTTGATGACGGATTCGGGTGAGATCAATGTTGGGATTGGGGGTATGCGTCTGCACCCGCTTGATCTTGAACTTGGATAAATAGCACTCGCTCAGGAGGTCGGCGATGTTTAACAAGGTGAGAGATCCACTGGACGATGCGGCCTATTTTGGTGAATTGGAAGACAGCGCTTTCGGAGATTACCTCGAGGCGCCACCTCCCCGTGAATTCCTGGGTATGTCGGCGGGGCAGCGGTTCGTGGTTTCACTCATTCTTCTTGGAACCGTTGTGGTTGTAGGCCTACTCTGCTTGCTCGTCACAGAGAAGGTATTGCTCTTTTAGGATCGGCGTGCGAGAGCGCTCGGAGTATCGCAAGCTGCGTCTGCGCGATTGCGAGATACTCTCTCTTGCGCCTGATTGAGTGCTTCTTGGGATTGCTGGGGAATCCTCTGTACTAATGCCAGGATACTAGAATCCATCCGAGAACATCACCATCATCTCTTCAATTGTCAACCCGCTTGGACGGCCGGAAGTGAGAGTTCCGGGATTGGGGGGGAGGACTCTCGGTATGGACCAGCGCATGGGCTCATTGAAGAGAACCACGTTGTATGCCATTGCGAATCTGGAGTTGCCGGCAAATCCACCTTCGAAGCCGTGATCTTCGAGTTGACTTGCCCAGCCTGGATAGCTCTCGAAGGGCCAAGAAAGAAGCTTTGATCTGATGCCGATATTATCCTCGATCTCCATGGTGGACTGCAGGATGTCTTGGATCCCCTGATCGTATGTCAGGTTGGCGAAATCGCGATGTGATTCCGTATGTGTCCCGAACGAAAAGACCCCAGATTCTAGCGCTTCTTGAAATGCCTCCCAGCAGCGGTTTCCAGCGCAAAGGTCATGCTCGCTGGGCTCCATGTTCTCCGTCCAGATGAAGCTGATGAAGTGCATGCCGGTCTGCTGCAGCACAGGGATCATTCTCGACAATGAGCCCTGGGAGGTGTTGCCCGAATCCGTGGTGAGAATGACAGAGCGTGCAGGCATTTCCATCGTGCCATTGATGAACCCCACGACTTCATCGGCCGTCATTGCCCAGACGTCGTTCTTCTGAAACCATTCCATCAGATACTCGAAGGTCTCAGGATTCATGCTGTATCCACCACCTCCCAAGGTGTAGCTGTCGCCATGGAACTCGAGGGCCGGGGCTCTGCTTGCTGCTCCCTGTATTCGTACGCGCTTGCGTCTGGCTAGCCCACGTAGGAAAAGGTTACTCGGTTCTTCTGGCGGCGGTTCCTTGTTCCCTGGGAAGGGGGTGTAGAAGGGGGACGAACCCGCAGTGAGCAGCGATCCAAGCGCGGCTGCAGCGAGCTTCAAGAAGCTTCTGCGAGAAGTTCCAGGAGTTGATTCTTGGCGTTTTATCATTTATGCGTGCGATCGCAGCTTGCAGCAGATTGAAGCTTTCCGGTTTCACCTTTCGATGACGAGCTATTCCCCTCATATGATGACACAGTGGTATCTGGCCATCTTTTGCGGAGTGAACACCAGGAAGAGATTATATCGTCTTCCTACATTGCAGGCATCTCTGGAAGAGGCTTCCGGCATTCCTGCCATCTATTGGGAATCAAAACCGCAGGGATGAATCTCATCCCTGCGGTTTCTTCCGTACTCAGGGTGTCAGGATCAGTAGGCTTGCGGCTCCGGCCTCTACCTCCTCCCGCGTCCACAGCAGTTCTTGGTACTGGATGGTGCGCCACAGATCGGCCATGTCGATGTAGTGCGGGTGGTAAGCGTGGCCGGATTGGCCGGTCGTGGTAATGCCGAGCGAACTGCCCAAGTCTGACATATCGACGATCATGCGCATGGATGGGACCCAATCCACCTGGTAGCCTTCAGACTCTGTCCAGCCGTTGGCGTTGACGATAGCTCCTCCGCCGGCTGTAGGGAAGGGGCCACGGTTGAAGAGCGCTTCGATGGGTCCGATGCCCGATTCTCCCAAGGTGGCATTGCGGAACGTTGACCCGTGAAGCTCTCCCCAACTCCAGTTGTCAGTGTTAGATCCGAATCGGTCCTGCATTTCGGCCACAGCGGCGGAAAATGCCGCCCGCAGCACGCTGTCACGATCCTCGGTTTCGGATGTCTGAACGTCGTCCCACCAGGCGTTGTCCGGGTCCGCCAGCAAGTTCTCGATAATCACGAATGCGCGGCCGCCCGAAGGCACGTCGTCGAGGTCGAGCTCATCAGCGAAGACCGTCAGCAACAGGTTGCGCCAGAAGGCATTGAACAGCGCAGCCTCGGCCGAATCGATGTCGTTCTGGAAATCCCAGCCCTGCAGGAACGCAACCATATCGGTCAACTGTGAATCCTGAAAAGCCAACTGGTCAAGCATCGGGACGAGAATTGGCCCCATGGCGTGGTGGTTGTCTCCCTGAATGGTCTGCATGTCTTGCGGTGATAGATTGGCTTCAGCTTCGATCATTTCGATGATCCGGCTGGCGCGGAAGCCGTAGGCCCACATTTTGTTGATCATGTAGGGGTATTCCGGGCCTACAACAGCATGGTTGGCGGTCACGATATAGCCGCGGCTCGGATTGTATGCAAACGGCAGTTCGTCAAAGGGGATGTAGCCGGTCCACTCATAATCGTCCACCCAACCTGGCGAGGGGAATAGTCCATCTCCGCTGGCGCGGATGGGGATCCGTCCCGGCATCTGGTAGCCGATGTTGCCCTCGATATCGGCGTAGACGAAATTCTGAGATGGTGCTGCGAAGCCCCTCAGAGCATCACGGAAGCTATCGAAATTCTGGGCCCTATTGAACTGCACGACGGCGCTCAACACGCGACCAGGCTCGAGTGCCGTCCACTGCAAGCTCACGGCGAACGGAGTGGGAAGATCGAGATTGGTGGTTTCTGCAAGCGCACCTGCACCTTCGTGCACATCCGAGATGATGGGACCATGGCGGGTGTAGCGAATAGTGATGGGGACAGTTTCTCCGCCGGCAACGAGGATTTCCTCTTCGACGACCATCATGTCCACCCATTCCCCATTGACCTCGTATTGCATCGGATTATCCGGGTTGATTTTTTCGATGTAGAGATCTTGCACGTCGGGCCCGACGTTAGTCACACCCCAAGCGATGTGGTCGTTGTGACCGAGGATCACGCCCGGCGCTCCGGCAAATGAGTATCCTATGACGCTGAAGGAGCAGGCATCGCTGACGGGATAGCAGTGCAGGCCGACCTCGTACCAGATGGAAGGCATCTCTATGCCGAGGTGGGGGTCATTGGCCAATATCGGGGCGCCGGTTGATGTGAGCGCTCCAGATATCACCCAGTTGTTAGAGCCAATTCCCTCTCCAGATCCACCAAGGAGGCTGTCCAAAACGGAGACGCGTGCTTTCAGTGCTGAAAGATGAAGCGTATTGGCGAGCGCGGCATGCCCTGG
>DAOVIK010000017.1 GCA_030673735.1 Anaerolineae bacterium | reverse complement strand
GGATTTTCCGGCATTTCTGTAGCCTACGATTGCCACCGTGGGGATATCCGCACGGCGACGGCGCGTGCGATGCCGCGCGCGATGGGCGCGCACCTTTTCAAGCTCCTGGCGCAGATGGGCAATGCGGCGTCCGATCTCGCGGCGATCCACCTCGAGCTGCGTCTCACCCGGCCCACGCAAGCCTACTCCCCCGGATCGTCCCGCCCGACCTCCTCCACCACCCGCCTGCCGTGCGAGGTGCGTCCAGGCACGGGTTAGCCGCGGCAGGCGGTACTCGTACTGCGCCAATTCGACCTGCAGCGCACCCTCACGTGTCTGCGCATGTTGGGCAAAGATATCAAGGATCAATGCCGTTCGATCCACGACGCGCATGCCCTCGCCAAGACGATTGCCATGATCGAAGATGCTCTCTAGCTCTCGCTGGTGCCGCGGCAAGAGTTCATCGTCGAAGAGGATCACGTCCGCAACCGCATCCTCAGCAAGCGAACGCACCTCCTGAACCTTCCCTTTGCCGATGTAGGTCTTGGGATTCAGCTGCCGCAGACGTTGAGAAGCTTGGCCGACGACGGCGAGACCCGCCGTATCCGCCAGCAATGCCAACTCGCGCAGCGAATCGTCGAGGGAAAGCAGGCCGGGCTTCCCAGGAAGCTCGACGCCTACCATGAAAGCGCGCTCGCGCGGCGGTTCTGTCGGTAGAGAGATCCTTCTCATCATGGCACGATTATACTTTCTCTCCCGCTCGCTGCACGTTCGATGCAAACCCGTTCCCGATCACGATGTGTCTGGAGGCTCGTCAGGGGCAGGATTGGATCCACGCCTCCAACGTTTGGCCGACCTGCTCCAAGCTGTCGCCGCTGATGCGATCGAGAGTGTCTTGCGTCGTGTGCCAGTACGGGTAGTCGAAATCAATGATGTCGATCGCCGGAATGCCTGCGCGCAAGAACGCGCTGTGGTCATCAAACATAGCGTGTCCCGGCTCGGGGATGAAAGCTGCTTGTCCCAATTGCGCAGCCACGGCCCAGATCTCCTGAGAAAGCGCGGGATCGGAATTGAGTTCATACTTGAGCTGCAGATCGACATCACCGACCATGTCCACCACGACCACAGCCTTGGGGACGATCTCCATCACTTCCACAAAGTACGCTGAGCCCACCGCCCACTCCCACCCATCTAGATTTCCGCTGTCTTCGGCATCAAAGAAAACCAGCCAGACCTGGCTGCATAGATCTTGCGCCGAAAGTACACGCGCCAATTCGAGTAGCACGGCCACGCCCGATGCGCCGTCATTAGCCCCGGGCACAGGTTGGGTCGGATTTTCCGGATCGGCATCGGCCACGGGGCGTGTATCGTAGTGGGCGCCCAGGATGATCACCCCACCCTCCTCAGGCCCTGCTCTGCCGACGATGTTGCGAAGCGACACTCCACGATGCTCGAATTGCTGTTCAAATGCTTCCCACCCTGCCGCCTGCAGCTGCTCCAGAATCCAGTCGCCGACCTGCCGATGCCCGCTCGATCCAGGATGACGTGCGCCGAAGCTGAGCTGTTCTGCTGCCAACTGATAGGCACGCGCCCCATCAAATGGCTGCGGCTCGTTGGGACCTGGCTGGCATCCAGCGAGGATCAGGCAGCATACGAACGCCGCGATCAACGCTGAGCGTCGATGCATGAGAGACAAGAGGGATATATTACCGATCATGCTGGATTTGTGACCTCACCCATCAATTCCCCGGAGGCCTGCCATTTTGCTGCGAAGTCCTCTGCCGCACGCTTGGCGTAGGCTTGGGCACGCTCACGCCGCTTTCGCCGCACGTTCCCCTGCAGCGGAGGGAGGATTCCGAGGTTAGCTTTCATCGGCTGAAATGACTTGGCCCCGGCGTGGGTCACGTAGTGGCACAGCGCACCGAGCATGGTCGTCTGTGGCAATGTGAGCGGCGTGTCCCCATACGCCACGCGAGCCGCATTCACGCCCGCCAGAAGCCCCGTGGCGATATTCCCCAGGTATCCCTCCACGCCCGTGATCTGGCCGGCGAAGAAGAGGTCCGGGCGCCGGCGGAACTGCAACGTGGGCTCGAGCATGCGCGGGGAATTGATGAACGTGTTGCGATGCATCTGCCCGTAGCGCACAAATCGCGCCTTTCCCAGGCCGGGGACCATGCGCAAAACTCGCTGCTGTTCTGTGTAGGTCAGGTTGGTCTGGAATCCGACGATGTTGTAGAGATTTGCCGCCAAATCATCCTGTCTGAGTTGAACCACGGCGTAGGGACGTCGCCCCGTGCGTGGATCCTTCAGTCCGACGGGGCGCATCGGGCCGAATGCCAGCGACTTGCGGCCGCGCTCGGCGATCGTCTCGATCGGCAGGCAGCCTTCAAAGTACTTATCCAACCCTGCGCGAACGCCGGCACGAATCGCACGCTCGAACGAGCGAAGTGGGATGCGCTTGGCTGCCAGCAGCACATCTACGAAGGCCTCATACTCCTCGGCGTTTAGGGGGCAATTCACGTAATCGCCACCTGCGCTGGCGCCACGCTCATAGCGCGAGCCCAGAAATGCGACCGACCAATCAATGCTCTCAGCATCGACAATAGGCGAAAGAGCATCGAAGAAGTAGAGATGATCTTCTCCAGTCAAGCGACTCAAGTGCTTAGATAAACGCTTGGAAGTCAAAGGCCCGCTGGCCACGATCACCAAGCCATCCGGAATCCGCCTTTTCTCGGTTCGGATGACTTGGATGCGTGGATGGGAAGTGATTTGGCTGTCGATCCTCTCAGCAAATGCGATCCGATCCACAGCCAGCGCTCCCCCGGCGGGAACTGCAACCTGCTCTGCGATGCGCAGCAGGAGCGATCCCATGGTCCGCAGTTCACCCATGAGGATGCCGCTCGCTCGGTCTGGCAGCTTTGATCCCAGCGAATTCGAGCACACCAGCTCCCCCAGGAATCCACTCTGGTGCGCTCCGGTCATCTGCCTAGGCCGCATTTCATGGAGCCGCACATGCAAGCCGCGCTCAGCCGCCTGCCAGGCAGCTTCGCTTCCCGCCAACCCTCCCCCAATGACAACCAAATCCTGCGGCATGACGCGATTCTATCATGCGAACCCGGCACAGAACTTGCAACAGTTTGCCCACCAGAACCAAGTCCTGTATACTCACGCCGAGGTATGCCATGCTACAAGTGCAAGAGCACTCGCTCAGGCCCCTCACAACCGCTCATCTGGCCCAAACAATGACCCTGTTGGCTCTCTCCAATCTCGAGCTGCGGGAGACGATTCAAGCAGAGCTTGCTTCCAATCCCGCATTGGAGCTGCTCGACGAGCGTGTTTGTCCCGGATGCCGTCGTCCCCTCAAGCGCGCTGGCCCCTGCCCCAAGTGCAGTCTGCGCAATGGGAATGATGAGCCGATCGTATTTCTCTCGCCACGCGAGTCAATCCGCAAGCCGCGCGCATCCGGTGATGAGGACGCCCTTGCAGATCGAGAACCGGCCGCTCCCGAAGATCTGAGCATTCACGTCATGCAGCAGCTGGCGGCCGAATTGCAGCCCGAAGATCGTTCCCTTGCTGCCTACGTCCTATCCAGCCTTGACGAGGATGGCTTCCTTCCAGACCACCCTGTCATGATCGCTCGCACGACGCGCACGATGCCCTCGCAAGTCAGCCGCGTTCTTGAACTCATTTCCCGCGCCGACCCTCCCGGCCTGGCTACGGAAGGCCCTCGTCAAGCCCTGCTGGTGCAACTGGATCTGCTACAGGATATGACCCCCCACAGCGATGTGGCGCGCGCCATGCTCGAGGATACGTTCTCTGAACTCGGGCGTCGTGAGTATGACGCCATCGCCAAGCGCTTGGGCACCAATTCCGATAAGGTTCGCAAAGCAGCCGAATTCATTCAGCAGAATCTCAATCCATACCCTGCGCGCTCCTACTGGGGCTCCGGCAAGCACCGCGCTGCCGCTGATCCCAACGTCTACCACAATCCCGATATTCAGATCTCACAGAGCACGTCCGATGCCGAGAGTCCGCTGCAGGTTGAGATCTTCTCGCCTTTCCGGGGCTGGTTGAGGGTCAATCCCCTCTTCCGTGAGGCGGCCAAGCAAAGCGATGGTGAGGCCTCCGAGGATTGGGCCCAACACCTGGAACGGGCTGCTCTGTTCGTCAAGTGTTTGCAGCAGCGCAACCAGACCATGCGCCGTATGATGAAAATCCTCGTCACTGAGCAGCAGGGTTTCATCCTAAATGGTCCCCAGCATCTCATACCCATGACTCGCGCGAAGCTTGCCGAACGCCTGGAAGTGCATGAGTCAACAATTTCGCGCGCCGTGGCTCATAAGTCGATCGCGCTGCCGGATGGCCGCATCATTCCACTCGCTCGCTTCTTCGATCGCAGCCTGCCGGTGCGAGATCGGATTCGAGAAATCATCAAATTCGAAGAGAAACCGCTTACTGACGATAAGATCGTCGTTGTATTAAGGCGTGATGGGATCAAGGTGGCGCGGCGTACAGTCGCCAAGTACCGCTCCATGGAGGGTATCTTGCCCGCCCGCCTGCGCCACAAGGAAGAAACCGTTTCCTAATACAGGGTTTGAGTGTTGTCCAGCAACCGATCTAGCGACAACCTGATCACGCGGCTGCTGAAGCCGGACCCGTTTCGTGACGCCTTCCGCGTACTGGCCGACTCGCTCGACCAGGCGATTGTGGTTTTAAGCACGGATGGACAGCGCATCATCACATGCAACCACGCCTTCCTGCTCCTCACAGGCTACGCACGAGCAGAGGCTGAGCGCCTTCTGCCGGCGTCGCTATTCTCCGGAGAGGAAGGAGAACGAGCTTTCCGGCGTTTGCAGGAAACTTGGGAGAGTCAGGACTGTCACTTGCAAGACCTCCCTCTCAAAGGACGCGAAGGTTCGGTTACTCCGGTGGACTTGCATGCGCGGCCGGTCAGCTCGGGCCGCGCCATCGTGATCACTATCAGACCGATGTCCCAACGTCGCGTCGAAGAAACGCGCGTTCAATCGGAGCGCATCCGCCTGCAAGCATTGTCTAGACTATCGAACATGCTCGAAGAAGGCGTAATCGCGGACATCAACCAGACGCTCAAGCAGGCGGCCGAAATGCTTAGCGCCTCCCACGTTGCCCTGTACCGGGTGTCTCCGACATCCCCCGATTATCAACTCGAAGGCGAACTCCCGGATGAATTCCCTCGAACCCTTCCCGCCTCTGAACTCAGGCCCATGGGGCGCAGCAGTACATGGTCTCTTGGCAACCGACCCGATCGCGTGCTGCAGCGCGCGGCTCGAGTGGCCAAGATGGAATTGCTGCGTACGGCCTCGCTGGGCGGGCCCCAAGTGTGGGTGGGCATCCTGGTAGCCTGCTGGAGCGAGAAGGATCGTGCGCCGCGCGAGGCCGAAGCCCTGATGGACATACTGTCCAATGTATGTCACGCAACGATGCAGCTCAGCCTTCAGCGAGAAGCAATCTCGGATCTGCAATCAAGCGTGGCCTTTGCCGAAAGCGAGCTCGACGACCAATCCCCCGCTCTCACGGAAGCCCTCCTGGCACTTTATGAGCACATGTGCGTCGTGCGCTCAAATCCCGCTGCGGCCGAGATGCTGGGATACCGCGTGGACGAATTGGCAGGTCTTCCCGTGAAGGACGTACTCGTCGGACCCGATGATGCCTTGGCTACGCTGCTTGACGCGCTGGGTCACGAGCGACCCGCGGAGCGGCAGCTTCTGACCATTCATCGCCGCGACGGCACTCCCTTCCCAGTTCAGCTGCGGGCTGTACCTACCGGCGGCGCCGGCGACACTCGCCTGCTGGTCACGCTTGTGGATCAATCCGAGCGCCAGGCGCTCGTTGAGCAACAAGAGACCTTGAGCCAGCGCGCATTGCTGGGTGAGGTCACAGCGATATTCGCGCATGAGGTGCGAAATCCGATCAACAACATCAGCACCGGCGTTCAGTTGGTTGCCTCCCGCTTGGGGAAGGAGCACAAGTACTACGATTCACTTGACCGTATCCGCAACGAGTGCACGCGCCTCGATCAGCTGCTCAGTGATGTGCTATTCTTCGCCCGGCCTCTGGAACTCAAGATGGAGCCGGTCCACCTGGCTGAGATGCTCCCTCGGCTGCTGGCCCGCTGGACGCCGCGCATGGAACTGGCCAAGGTCCAATGTCACACATCCTTTGCCGAGGATACACCCAAGACTGACATTGATCCGCGTACCTTCGAGCAAGTGATCGTTAACTTGATCAGCAACGCGTTGCAGGCCATGCCGCAAGGCGGATCCCTGACCTTCACGCTAGGCCCAGTTGCCGCGTCCCACGGATCCATGGTCGAATTGAAGATCGCCGATACGGGTCCGGGAATTCCGCCCGAAGTTCTTGCACGCATCTTCGATCCTTTCTTCACTACTAAGAAGGAAGGTACCGGCCTGGGCCTTGCCATCGCCCGCCGCATCCTTATTGCCCATAAGGGATCCATTGATGTCGAGAGTTTCGCCGACGCTGGGACGGTCTTCACCATTCGCGTTCCGGCTCTAGGCGAAGAGCAGAGGGGGTAGCTCATGAGCGCCACTGTTCTGATTGTGGACGACGAGGAATCCGCACGCAATTTCATCTGCGAAGCAATGAAGGACGCGGGGTACGAAGCCCTGGAGGCTGGTGATCTGGCGAGCGCTCACAAAGCCGTCGATTCAGGAGCCGCCGACATCATCCTCTTGGACGTAAGACTCCCTGACGGTTCCGGGCTTTCGCTGCTGGATCGCCTGGCAGTTGAAAACCCACGCCCTCCTGTCATCATGATCACGGCGCATGGTGAAGTGGACATGGCCGTCGAAGCCATGAAGAAGGGCGCGCAGGATTTCCTGCAGAAGCCGCTTGACCTCGAACAGTTGCTAGAAGCGATTGCGCGATCGAACGAGATCGTGGCCTTGCGCCGCGAACTGGACATGCTGCGGCGCGCAACCGGCCCTAAAGTCGAAATGGTGGTCGGTGAAACGCCAGTCATGCAGCGCATCATCAACGAAGCCGAGCGCGCTGCTGCTGCGGAAGTTTCTGTATTGGTCACAGGTGAAACTGGAACGGGCAAGGAAGTGCTCGTCCAGGCAATCCGCGAAATGGGTTCGCGCGCCGATAAGCCCTGGGTTCCGATCAACTGCCCCGCCCTACCCGACACGATGATCGAGTCGGAGCTGTTCGGGCACGAGGCGGGCGCCTTCACCGGCGCCACCAAACGCAAGCCGGGCCTGATCGAGATTGCCGATAAGGGCATCCTGTTTTTGGACGAGATTGCCTCCACCAAACTTGACATGCAGGCCAAACTGCTGCGAGTGCTGGACGAGCAGACCTTCCGCCGCGTGGGCGGCGTGAATGAGATCACTGTCGACGCCCAGATCCTGGCGGCCTCCAATCGCGACCTCCCTACCATGATCTCCGATGGCATGTTCCGCGAGGATCTCTACTACCGACTCAAGGTTGTCGATCTGCACTTGCCGCCACTGCGCGAGCGGATCGTGGACATCCCCGCGCTGGTGGGCACGTTCATCCGGCAGATCAATCAGCGCACCGGGAACGCTGTCACAGGGATCACGCCTCGAGCGATCGACGCTCTCAAGGCCCATGACTGGCCTGGCAATATCCGCGAACTGCGCCACGTCATCGAACGCGCCATGCTCTTCTGTGATGAAGAAGAGTTGGACCTGGCACACTTGTCTCCCGAGTTCAGAAAGAAACCCAAGAAGCGCAAGTAGTACCCCTCTGGCACACTCCTTGCAACAATGCCTCCTGAGTTCATTCACAGGAGGCAAAAATGATTCCGCTGACCCTTACCGACATGCAGATCTTGATCGCAGCGTCAGTCTTTATCTTGGGCTGTGTCTGCATCGTCCTCGGTGCCTTTGTGCTGATCAGCCGCGGCTACTCGCGCGAGGTCCGCACACTGGCGGCCCATTCCGCCCGCCTTGGACGCAAAGGAATTTCTGACGAGCTCGCCACCCTGGTTAATAGCGCCTCGGACCTCGTTTCTTCGATCAACCAATTGGTCCGCACCGCCACTGGCGTGGGCGTCTTTCTGGTGTCGCTCGGCTTGGTTTTCCTTTGCTCTTCCTACTGGGTGCTTCAGCAGATTGAATGGGTAGTCGCCTAAGTCACGAGGAAACGACATGCTCAACGGTTCACAGGTCCTCGCCGCGCTGAGCGAATGGCTTTCTCCTGGGGAGATCGCGGGGATCCTGCAAAGAATTCTGCGTGTGCCAGAATCCTGGCAGCAGTTGCATGATCCCGCATTTCTCGCCCGAGTACGCGAAGCGCAATTGCCATCGCCATACTCACCTTCCGAGCTGGGGCTGTTGGCCCTCGGCATTGCGGACGCGCAGGGCGCTCCCCTGAGTCCGCTTCCCGAAGAGCTGATCACCAAACAGCAGCAAGTTTGGCATCGTGCGCTTCATGCCGTGCCGCCGGACCCCGATCTGGAAGGCGTGCAATTGCTGGCTTTGGCTTTGGTGAGTAAAGCCGGGGAGGTCCGTGGACCTGAGCGTCTAGCTTCCTTCGTGCTCTCGGCGCCTCGCACTTGGCGCTCGCCGCTGGCATGCGCGTGGATGCATCTGCCGGCAAGTACACAAACCCTCGCAGGATTGCTGTCTGCGGATCAACCGCAAGGAATTATGCTGGCGGCAAACAGCCTACTGGCCAACCTCGCGCCTGATGAGGCTGCGAAAATGTGGCTCGTGGCACAGCCAAGCCCATCGGCTGAGGTCTTCCTCAAGCTGCAAAACCTCGGTGAGCCTGGTCTGGCTGCGGCATTGGCTGAACAAAGTGGAAGCGTGGAGCGCTCCGATCACGGAGGCGATCGCTTGCAAGACCTGCTCTCCTTCGCAGCGCGCATGCACATTGAATGCGACATGCAATCTGCGCGCGACGCGCTCGATAGCGCCTGGTCAACTGCGGTCCAGTCAACAAGCATCGTCGCCGAACAACTGGCCGAGCTGGCGCGGGCCGAAGGCGATCTTGTTCTCGCGCTAGAAGCTCGAAAACAAGCCCTAAGCGCCGAGGCCACACCACGACGTCGTGCATGGCTCGCCATGGCTTTGCTCGAGCTTGGACGTACGGAAGATGCGCTGCGTACCCTCCCCAAGAATCTGCAGTGCCCTGAGGAGCAAACCGCTGCTGGCCTCGTACGACTCGAGCTTGGCCAACGGGCCCAAGCGAGAGCGTTCCTGCGCGACGCGGTTCAAGCCAGTGGGGAGATGGAGCAACACGACACTCGCTGGTTGGATTGGCTCGCCGAAGGATTAAAGGAAAGCGGTGATGTGGGACGAGCGCTGGAAATCTCTCGTATGCGTCTTTCGGCAGCGCCTTGCCACCTCGACGCTCGCATCGCTCTCTCACAGCTGCTCGCGGAAGCTGGCGATCTCACGGCCGCTGCTCAGGAAGCACATCTGGACTTTGCATTGGCGCCTGAATCAATGGATGCCCGCCGCGCCCTTGCCAAGAGGCTGCAGGACTCCGATCAGGCGATCGCGGCGGTGGCGCATTGGCAAGCGCTTGCTGAGAGTGATCCTGCTTACCTGGTGGACCTCGTCGCCTGCGCGCTCGATGCCGGTGATAACGCGCTGGCCAAGCAATCTGCTCAGGCTGCTCTGCGCCAATATCCAGACGACGCTCCCATCCAAGTGCTGTACGCCAGAACGCTCGTAGCTGACGGAGATGCCGATGGCGCACGCAGCCAGCTAGAACAGGCCATCAAAACCGATCCACACAATTCCGAGGCCTGGTTGGCACTCGCCGATTGCTTCGCGCAATCGGGCGACGACCAGTCCCAGGGATCCACTTTGGCATCCGCGGTACAGGCATCACCTGAAGATGGCTCGCTTCTCATGGCACATGCCCTGTGGCTGCAATCCAACGGACGGCTCAGCGAAGCGCTTGAGGCTGCCGAAAGGGCTGTTGAAGCAGAACCGCATCGTGTGGACTGGTTGATTGCACTCAGCGAGCTGCTTGAAACGCTGGGCCATGAAGGGCAAACCCTGGATGTTCTCCAGCAGGCACACAACCAGCAGCCAGCTAATTGGCAGGTCCGCCGCAGATTGGCCGAGGTCCACGAGGCACATGATGACGCTCGAACCGCATGGTCTTATCTGGGGCACATACCCGATGGCCAAGACGCCGAGACGCACCTCATGGTGGGGCGCATCGCGGTCCAAGCCGCGCTTGCCGGAGACGAAGCCGCTCTGGACCACGCCCTGACACATCTCGAGCAAGCCCGAGCTCTCGAACTAGAGGGGCCGAGGTTGCAGTACTGGCTGGGTGTTGCCTTTCAAATGGCGAACCGGATAACTGAGGCCACTCAAGCCTACCAGGCATGCATGACGGATGCCTCTCAAGGATCGGACCGCCATCGTAGGGCTTTGATCGGATTGGCCGATTGCCTGATCATCGAGGATCAAGCTGAACAAGCTGTGACCGCGCTTGAAGCCGCTCTGGGCCAATTCCCTGGTGACACTGCCTTGCTAGTGGCTCTTTCCGAGGCGCTCCTTGCCACTGGGCTTGCGGAGAGAAGTCTGATCATCGCACAGCAAGCGACCGACTCGGATCTCGAATCTGAGCAAGGCCTACGTCAATTGGTGAGGGCGGCAGAAGCCACAGAACAGTGGAACCTGGCATTGGACGCCGCCGGAACTCTTGCTCAGTTGAAGCCACACGACCCTGAAGCCTGGCTTCAACTCGCGCGCCTGGCTCCGAGAACCGAGCAAGTTGCCCAAGCAAGGAGTGCAATAGCACGAGCGGCCGCACTAGACCGCAGAAACGCCGTCGTCTTGCAGCAATGCGCAGAACTGCTCGTCGATCTTGGATGTTTGCGCGTGGCGCAACGCATGCTGCGGCGCGCCGCCACAGTTCAGCCCGACGATCCATCCCTATTGAGCAAGTTGGCCAACCTCGCCGAATTGAACCGAGATCTCAAAACGGCTCAGCGTGCTTGGACACGCATTTCCGAGCTTGAGCCCAAGGACAGTTCCCCTCTCTATCGAGCGGGCCAATCTCTCTGGAAGATGAATTCCCCCACAGAGGCCATCGATCATTGGCAGCGAGCGCTGGAACTGGATCCGGGCAACGCTGATGCACATGCCGCGCTGGGACGAGCGCTTGTCAAGAGCGGCGAGGAGGATCGCGGGTTGAAGCACCTGGCATCAGCTATGGAGTTTCGGCCTGATGATGCCCAGCTTGCCCTCGATACAGGCAGAGCCGCCCTGCAATCCGGAAGGTCTAGTGAAGCCGTGGAGATCCTCAAACGCGCCTCCCGCATGGCGCCCGAGAAGATCGAAACTGCTGAAGCCCTTGCCAAGTCTCTGCTCGAGCTTAACCGCCCAACAGCGGCGCATGAAACGCTGAAGCGCGCCTGCATAGAAGGAGCGGCTCCGCCCTCGACACATGCCCTGCGAGCGGTGGCGGCGCTGCACACGGGTGACGCTCAAGCCTCGGATCAAGCGTTGGCCGATGCCATCAGCATTGCACCCAAGAACACGCAACATGCCAGCGCCTTCGCGCAGGCTGCGCTTCGTTTAGGGCGTTGGCCCGAGGCATTTCAGGTCAGCCAGCAGTGGGCGCAGGAAAGTGCAGATCCCGACGCCTTCCTGGCGCATGCACGCTTGTGTCTGCGCATTGCGGACGCCCAATGGCTGTACGCAACTGCGGGCGAAGCGCCGGCGCATGCGCCGGATGCCGAATACCTGGAGCACACTTCTCCCGATCGCTTCGACGCGTTGCTGGAGCGATCTCGACAAGCCGGTGTCTCACAGGCCGATTTGGATCTGCTTCAACTGAGAGCAGCCGCATCCCAGCCGGGAGCGACCGAAGATAGCTTGGCAGCTCTCGACGCACAGCTTTCCCTGAGAGCTGATGGCGAGATTGCCGAAGGATTGGCCATCGCGCATTTGCGTGCCAATCGTCCCGACCAAGCACTGCAGGCATTGCGCGTGCACATCCCGACTGGAGCTGGAGCTGGGTGGACACAGATCCTTCAAGGGATCGCCCTATCCCACTCCGGGAACCACAAGCAAGCCCTGCAGGCCGTCGATCTAGCGAGCGAGGATCCTGCGCTGCGTCCCCTCGCACAGGCCCTTCGTTCTCTATCACTGGAGGCTCAGGGGGACGTGAAGAGCGCCATTGCCAGCCTGAATGCTGCGTCCTCTGCATGGCCCGAGGAGGCATCATGGCACTTCAGGCTCGCTCAGCTCTACGCGCAGCAGGACGATCTCGATGCCGCCATGCCCCACTACCAACAAGCCGCCGAGCTCGATCCTGATACAAGCCATCACACCTTGGAATTCGCTCGCGCCCTACGGGATCTTGGACAGAGCACGGCCGCCGCTGCGGCCTTCGTAAAGGTTGTCAAGTCCACGCCCGAGGAAGGATCGACGTGGAGAGAGGCCGGGGAAGCAGCCCTTGCCAGCGGCGACGCAGAACGTGCTCAAGAATGGTTCGAACGCGCGGTCACGATCTCCCCCTCTGATGCCGCCAGCCTCATGGGAACCGCGCGCGCCTACCAGGCTCTTGGCAATTTGCGCGAGGCGCAGGATCGTGCCCAGGCCGCCTTGCGAATCGCTCCGAAGGATCCCGGTGTCTTGATGGGATTAGGGGAGATTCTCGCCAGCCGGGGCCAGTTTGAGAAAGCCATCCGCACGTACGACCAGGCATTGGGTGTTGCCACGGATCCGGTCGCCGTTCAGTTGCGGCGCAGCGAGTTGATGGTCAAGCTCGGACGGGCACCCCAAGCCGTCGAGCAGCTGATCGAGATCGTCCAAGGACAAGCCGACGACGACCGTATCTGGGGTGCGCTTGCCGATGCCCTTGAGGACGCAGGTGATCTGGAGAGCGCGATGGAAGCCGCCACACACTCTGTGCGTCTGGCGCCGCGCAACGCCGCCTATCGTTTGGCGCTGGGCCGTGCTTGCCGGAAGTCTGGCCATTTGGACAGGGCTGTTGAGGAATTGACTCAAGCTGAATCGATTGCTCCCTCGGAAGTTGGGATCGCCGTCGAGGTGGGGAAAGCATACTTCGAGCGCCGGGAGCTCCCACGCGCTCTCGAAGCCTTTGAGCGTGCGATCTCGCTCGAACCGAGTTTGGCACATGCTCATTTCGGCGCCGCCATGGTTCACAAGGAACTCAAGAACTACCAGGAGGCCAGCAACGAACTAAGCAAGGCATTGGATCTCGATCCCAACGATCCTGAGACACACCACCAGCTCGCAGCAGTTCGCGCACTGGCACTGGTACACGGTGGCATCCTGCAACCAATGGAGTAGGTCATGATCGAGCGTGCAGATCTTATACGGTTGATAAGAGCTTCTAGAGCG
>DAOVIK010000226.1 GCA_030673735.1 Anaerolineae bacterium | reverse complement strand
TATCGGACGCCGATCTGGCGAAAACCCACCCACGCCGCCATGCCACGCGGGAAGCGATGTCTCTCGCGCATCGTTCGCAGCGTGTCCGCCGCCTTTCGATCGAGAAGGCGGAAATCGCCGGTGTCCAATGGGATGTCGACGTCGGTAATGCGGTTGATCAATCGGTAGAAGATGGTTGCGGTGAGTCTCTTGAAGAGCGTCTCGCCCTCCCGTTCTGCTCGAACCGCGTAAACGACCTCATAGCCCTCTCGCCACTTGGCCACCAACTCGGGAATCGCTTCCGGCGGATCCTGCAAGTCAGCGTCCAGGATCACAACCGCCTCCCCCCCGCTGTAGTCCAAGCCTGCAGTGATGGCGATCTGATGCCCGAAATTGCGCGAGAAGATAACCGGGCGAACATGTTCGTCCTTTTGGGCTAAGTCACGGATCACGTCCGTAGAGCCATCCGTGCTGCCATCGTCTACGAGCAGCAGCTCCCAAGGCTCTCCCAACTCATCCATGACCGCCCGTACACGGCGATAGAACTCAGGAAGCAATTCGATTTCGTTGAACACCGGCGCAACGACCGATAATGTCGTAGGCTTTGACTGTTTGCTCATCTTGCCTCCCCTCTTGGGCCGTACCTCAACCGATCGCTTTGCGCAGGGCTTTGAGCGACGGTTGAATGACCCTGGCCTCGCCGGAGGCCTGCATCGCCGCCTGCACGTCCTTCAGTCCGCTTCCCGTGTTGAGTACAAGAATGCGATCCAACGCGCTGACCAATCCCTGTTCCGCCGCCTGCACAAGACCGGCATAGGCCGCAGCGCCTGCAGGCTCGGCGAAGATCGCGGCCAAGCGTGCCAGATCCCGCATGGCCGCCAGGATGTCCTCATCCTTCACCGCCACATAAGCGCCGTCTGTCTGCGTTGCCGCGCGCAGGGCGCGCAAGCCGTCGCGCGGCATATCCACCGAGATGCTGTCGGCAAGCGTGTCCGCCCGTACAGGCTCGATCTCCTCACTCTCGGCCGCGAAGGCATTGTACAGCGCGGCCTAACCCGTAGACTGCACACCGAACAGGCGCGGCAGGCGCTCGATCCAGCCAAGCTCCTTCAAATCCTTGAAGCCCTTGTGCAGGCCGGAGATGATGTTTCCATCCCCAACCGAGACAAAGACGGCGTCCGGCACCTGCCATCTCTTGCCATCGCTGTCATTCGTTGCGACGCTGAACTGCTCGCAGATCTCAAATGCGGCGGTCTTCTTTCCCTCGGCGGTGAAGGGATTGTAGCCCGTATTGCGGCAATACCAGCCAAACTCCTGCGCTGCCTGCAGCGACAGATCGAACGCATCATCGTACGTGCCGTCGACGAGAAACACCTTGGCGCCAAAGATCAGCAGTTGAGCGACCTTGGCCGGTGGAGCAGACTTGGGAGCCAGGATCACAGCCGGCAGTCCAACTGCGGCGGCCATTCCTGCCAACGCAGCGCCGGCGTTGCCGGTGGATGCCGTGATCGCCACCTCGGCTCCCACCTGCTGGGCTCTCGCCACGACAACCGCGCTGGCGCGGTCCTTGAAGGATGCCGTTGGATTGCGACCGTCGTCCTTCAGCCAGAGATGGGGCAAATCAAGCTTCTCTCTCAGCATGAAAGGCGCCAGCAGTGGAGTCCAGCCCACGGCCCGGAGAACCGTGCCAATATGACCCGGATCATCTACCGGAAGCAGGGGCAGATAGCGCCAGATCGAGTGATCGTTGGAGGTTTCGATATCGTTCAGCGTGACCGAATCACGGATGTGATCATAGTCGAGCACGACATCCAGATTGCCGCCGTCTTTCGGGCACGTGTAGGTCGCTTCATCGGGTCCATAGTGGGTATCGCAGACGGAACAGCGATAGCCCAAGAATCCAGCCACCTCAATCTTCTCCTGGGGCGCCCGGAACGAACGCCACGATTTATGGCACTATGCGCGTGCCTGTCTCGTGATTCAAGGCTTTCTCGATATTCTCAGGTGTTGTGATGAGGGCTTCTTTGCCCCCCATCTCCAGGAACGAAATAACGGCGCGGATCTTCGGCTCCATGCTTCCCTTGGCGAAATGCCCCTCGCCGAGGTAGCGCTGAGCTTCTTCAACGGTCATCTGATCCAGCCAAACCTGATCCGGCTTGCGAAAATTCAGTGCCACCTTTTCCACGGCGGTTGAGATCAGCAGAAGATCGGCTTCAATGCCTTTCGCCAGTAAGGCTGAGGCAAAATCTTTATCGATGACCGCTTCCACGCCCACCAGATCGCCGCCCTCATCTTCTATCACCGGTATCCCGCCGCCGCCGATTCCTACAACCACAAAGCCATCCTGCAGCAGCGCTTTAATGGCATCTTGTTCGATAATGCGCACCGGGAGTGGTGAGGGAACAACCCGCCGCCATCCCCTGCCCGCATCCTCGACAACCGCCCACCCCTCGCTTTCGGTGCGCTCCTTGGCCGTCGGCTGATCCATGAACGAGCCGATGGGCTTCGAGGGCTTCTCAAAAGCGGGATCGTTTCTGTCGACCAGAACCTGCGTCACGACGGTTGCGGCCTGCTTCTTCATCCCACGGATGCGGAACTCGTTGTGCAGTGCTCGCTGGAGCATGTAACCGATTGCACCCTGCGTATCTGCGCCGCAGTAATCCAGCGGCACGGGATGCAATTCATGCAGGGCAATCTCCGCTCGGCGCAGGATGAAACCAACTTGCGGTCCGTTGCCGTGCGTGATCACCACATCCCAATCCGCCTGGATCATGCCTGCGATGTGATGCATGGTTTCCGCGGCAGCGGCATATTGATCGGGGATGGTTCGGTGAGCCTTGTCCTTAATGAGCGAGTTTCCACCCACCGCAACGACGGCCACTTTTCTTTCAGAAGCGTCTGGCATTGGTTTCCTCTCCCGCTAAGCCATCGTCAAGGCCATGACAGCCTTCTGCACATGCAAGCGGTTCTCAGCTTCATCGAACACCACGCTCTGCTCGCCGTCGATCACGGCATCCTTGACCTCGATGTTGCGATCCGCCGGGAGCGGGTGCATGTAGATGGCGTCGTCCTTGGCAAGCGCCATCTTGCGCTCATCGGTGATCCAGGATTCGTACTGGTCTTGGATCTTCTTGCCTTCATCCGGATCGGTGGTGGTCAGGAGCGGACCCCACGACTTGGCATACACGACGTCCGCATCCCGGAAGCCGTCCTCCATGCTGTCGATAACCTCGAAGCCGGTCTTGTACTTCTTGGCTTGGGCGCGGGCCTGCTCCATGATGTCTGGCATAAGCCCGAATTCAGGCGGATGCGCCAGCATAACATCCAGACCGAAGCGCGGCATCTGCAGGATGAGCGATTGCGGAACCGAGATCGGCTTGAGATACGAGGAGGCGTAGGCCCAAGAAACGACGATCTTCTTGCCTCGCAGATCCCGGCCCTTCTTTTCATAGATCGTCATCAAGTCGGCCAAGATCTGGAATGGATGGTAGATCTCGCACTGCATGTTCAAGACAGGAACCCGGGAGGCTTCGGCGACAAGATTCAGGTAACGATTGCCGATCCCCCAATCACAATGCCGGATGGCAATGCCGTCGAAGTAGCGGCCAAAGATATCCCCCATTTCCTTCTCGGTGTCGCCGTGGGAGATCTGCGTGGT
>DAOVIK010000289.1 GCA_030673735.1 Anaerolineae bacterium | reverse complement strand
GCATTTCCTCCCGCAGGCTAGCGATCAGCTCGATGCCGGTCATCCTTGGCATTTGATGATCCGTAATCAACAGATCCGGGTTCAGCTCGCGCGATAAATGCAACGCCTCCTCTCCATCTCCCGCAGCATGGACGGTATAGCCTTCCGGCTCAAGGACGGTTTCCGACAAGAAGCGGCAAATGTCTTCACTATCGTCTGCAAGAAGGATTACGGCATCGCCCATTGAACTCTTTCCGGATCGAACGATCAAGCCCGATGGATGATCGATCGAGTAAGAATTCTTGTAAGTACAAAGGCTAGGGTCAGGGGGTTTCAGGAGTGGATGTCATCGAGCCCGACGATTGTGTGCTTGGTACGTCGGCCACATCCTGTATGAGCTTTGTTAATTTATCGCTGATGGCTCTCAGTTCATTCTTCGCTTTTGAGCCACGGCCGGATTGTGCCAAATCCTCCAGTTGCTGACCTACGGCACTCAGACGTTTGCTCACGTCCTCTAGCCAGGATGTCCGAACGTGAATCCCTTCCTTGCGTTCTTCAAGTACTTGCTCAAGCTTTTGTGCCCGCGCCGCCAGTGCTTGGAATAATCTCACATTCACCAATGAAATCGAGGCGAAGTCGGCAACCGCGGCCATCATGGCTACGTCTCGCCCCTCGAAGAGCTTCGCCTTCTTCCAAGCTACACCGATCACCCCTATTGGCTCGGCATGGACACATATCGGCGACACGATGGCGGTTTTGGCATACTGGCTCAACTCGAACTGCTCAAGGTCTTCGCCGTGCAGGGACAGCGCATCTCCAGATTGCATAACGAGCGGGCTAAGGCCATCATCCCATGCCCGGTGCAGCTTGCTCGCCACAGGAGGGGGGAAGCCACTTTGCCCTCTCAGCATCAGCGTTTCATTCAATTCATCATGCAGCAAGATCCAGCCCATATCAGCCTTTGTTGCCGCAACACTTTCGTCCACCAACTTCAGCAGAAGCTGCGGCTGGCTCGTCATCGATGTCACTGCTTTGCTTATACCAAACAGTGTTATCAACTCACGAACGCGCTGCTTAAGTTGGCGATTGCTGTGAGCGAGTTTATCCGCTAGCTCTCGGCGCTCCTTGCGCAATCGATATTCGTTGAGCTCATGCTCTACAGCAGCCGCCACCTCGGCCTCGCGCAACGGTTTGACAAGAAAGTTTCGCGCACCAAGCCTAAAGGCTTGGATGGCGTCTGCTTCCATCCCCTCATTGGCGGTTACCAAAACCGGAGCTTCAATCCCTCTCGACTGCAGCGCCACGATAAGATCCTTACCACTCAACCCAGGCAAAGTTAGACTGGCAATGATCAAATCGGGCTCGAAACTGAGGACCTGCTGAATTGCGCCGTCGGCATCACGTGCACTTGCAGCTGAATATCCGAGCGGTTCCAGCACTTGCCCGGTGATCAGATCAAGAACCCCCCAATCCTCATCCACCACTAAGACGCGCTCACGCGACTGAGGAGCTGTCATGCCGGTATGATAGCATGGAAGGAGAGGGATGTGGAGGAATTGGGACCAGCGTTGGGTCAACATGAAGTCTTAAGGCCCTGATTCTGTGCGCTGCCTTGACTCGGTTTTGCCGCGGGCCTTACAATTCTTTACTACAAAGGAACGGTTCCTGAGAATGGATTACAAGGATTACTACAAGATACTGGGAGTTGAACGAAACGCATCCGCAAGTGATATCAAACGCGCGTATCGCAAGCTTGCGCTTGAGTTCCACCCCGATAAGAATCCCGGCGATAAGCAGGCGGAAGAGAAGTTCAAGGAGATAAACGAGGCATACGAGGTCCTTGGAAATTCCTCCAAGCGCGCACGCTATGACCAGATTGCCGACTCCTACCAAAGCTGGCAACGTAGGGGCAGCCAGCCCGGGGGTTTTGACTGGTCTCGCTGGACCACCGAGCAGCGGGGAGGCATGCGTGTCGAATTCGGTGATATTGGGGACCTGTTTGGCGGCGGCTTCTCCGATTTCTTCAACGCCATCTTCGCTGAAATGGGACTTTCGCGCCAGGCCCCAGGTCCAGCTCAGCGCGCCAGCGGCCGGGATATCGAGCAGCCCGTAACCATCAGCTTGAACGAGGCCTACAGAGGTACGACGCGCATCCTGCAGCGTGACGGCCGTTCCTTGGAAGTGAAGATACCTCCGGGGGCCAAGACGGGGACCAAAGTGCGCATCACCGGACAGGGTGCCAGTGTTGGTGGGTCGGCGGGTGACCTTTATCTGCTGGTCCGAGTCAACCCTGAGAAGGGCTTTGAACTGAAGGATCATGATCTCCACACCGACGTGTCAGTTGATCTTTACACTGCCATTCTCGGCGGCGAAGTGCTTGTTCCAACACCCTCTGGGCCAATCATCCTCACCATCCCTGCTGGAAGCCAACCGGATCAATCCCTGAGACTGCGGGGAAGGGGCATGCCCCATTTGCGGAATCCTGGCGAACACGGGGATCTTTACGCGCACCTTAGGATCAAACTCCCCAAGAGTCTCAGCGATCAAGAGCGTGAGCTCTTCGAGCGATTGGCGGAGTTCCAAAAAGACGACTGAAAGGCCGGCGCCCTATATGCCGGCCATCTTAGATGCACAAGGATCAGACATGAGAACTCGCTCCATCTTCTTGATAAGCATGCTGCTATCGGCTATCGCTGCGGCTTGCTCCCTCAACATTGCGTTCCCCAACACACCCGCCTCGCCATCCCACCAATCCGTTGCTACGTTCACGCCCGGAAGTGTGGTAAGCGTCCCAACTTCAGACCCCCCATCGCTGCTGCTTGCACCCACAGATCTGACCGAACTCTATGAAGCGGTGAACCCGGGCGTGGTAAGCATCGTAACCTACGCCTCTCCCGGAGCTCCCTACAGCGATAGGGTCTTGCTGGGGCAGGGATCAGGTTTCGTGATCGATGAATTGGGACACATCGTCACCAACCAGCATGTCGTGC
>DAOVIK010000375.1 GCA_030673735.1 Anaerolineae bacterium | reverse complement strand
GCAACGCTGGCAATCATGATCTCCCTCGAATGGCGGCTCACCCTGCTTGGCGCGGCCGTGCTGCCGCTGTTCGTTATCCCTGCGCGACGAATCGGACGCACTCTGCGCACGCTCACGCGCCAGTCGCTAGACCGCAACGCGCGCATGAACGCCTCGATGAACGAAACGCTCAACATCAGTGGTGCGCTGCTCGTCAAGCTCTTCGGCCGCTATCAAAGCGAAGTGCAGCGTTTCAGCGATCATGCCGCTGAGGTGCGAGACATCGGAGTGCGTCAAGCGGTCGTCAGCCGCTGGTTCTTCCTCGCCCTCAGCCTGGCAAGCGCCATCGGCGGCGCGCTCGTGTTCTGGGTCGGAGGCAACCTCGTGCTCGGCGGGGCCTTCTCTATTGGCACCATCGTCGCCTTCAGCACTTTCCTGGCCAATCTATACGGCCCGCTCATGGCGCTGACTAACGCCAGGGTGGATTTCGCCACCTCGATGGTCAGCTTCGAGCGTGTCTTTGAAGTACTCGACTTGCCGCTGGAGATCGAGGATCATCCACAGGCCATCACGCTCGACGAGGTCCGGGGGCATGTGCGCTTCGAGAACGTGTGCTTCAGCTACGAAGATGAGCACGCCGGACCGCGAGGTCTAGATGACGTGCGGCGCTTCGGCCGGCACGCTGCCATGTCCTACGTGCCTCCTGCCAAGAAGCGCGATCGCGCAGAATCTGAGACGGAAGTTGAGGTTTCCCCGGAGGTGAAATGGACGCTGCGGGACGTGAGCTTTGAGATCGCACCGGGAGAGATCGCCGCGCTTGTTGGGCCCAGCGGAGCGGGTAAGACCACGATCACCTACCTGCTGCCCCGCTTGTACGACGTAAGCGAAGGGCGCATCACCCTCGACGGCCACGATCTGCGCAAATCGGCGCTCGATTCGCTTTCCAAGCACATGGGCATGGTCACGCAGGAGACCTATCTCTTCCACACCACGATTCGCGAGAATCTGCTCTATGCCAGGCCCGACGCCACGCAAGAAGAGATCGAACAGGCCAGCCAGGCGGCAAACATCCACGACTTTGTACGGTCTCTGCCGGATGGGTACGATACCATCGTGGGGGAGCGTGGCTACCGGCTCTCGGGGGGCGAGAAGCAGCGAGTGGCCATCGCACGCGTGATCCTCAAGGATCCGCGCGTGTTGATCCTGGATGAGGCCACCAGCCATTTGGATTCGCGCTCCGAGGCCCTGATCCAGCAGGCCATGGAGGTGGTGATGCGGGGACGTACCTCGCTGGTGATCGCCCATCGCCTGAGCACGGTGATCGGAGCCGATCGCATCCTGGTGATGGATCGCGGCAGGCTCGTCGAGCAAGGCCGGCACGAAGAACTCCTCGCCCATGGCGGCCTCTACGCCCAGCTCTACGAAACCCAATTCAATATCGAACCCACCGCTGCCTGATCTACGCAAGCATATTGCCATCAATTTGAACGTCGTAGGGGCGTCCCATCGGGACGCCCGAAGAGCCAACGAAGGGTGAGGAATGACCAATACCCAGCATCAGCGCAGGAAAAGCTCCACACGATTGCCATCTTGGAATTACGCCACCCCCGGCTGGTATTTCATAACCATCTGCACGGAGGGCAAGACACCGTTCTTCGGCGAAATCATTGACGGCAGCGTGCGATTGACAGCGATCGGCGAGATCGTTGATGAGGAATGGAGGCGGCTCCCTTCCATACGGCCCCACGTGGGGATTGATGACTGGGTGATCTTGCCGAATCATGTTCACGGCATCATCGTTTTGCAGAGTGGCGGTAAACGGGCGTCCCGACGGGACGCCACTACAACGCCGCGTTTGAAGGCAGGATCTTTGGGGGCAGTCATCAATCACTTCAAATCCAATTGCACCAAGCGGATTCGCTCAGCGGGAGAGGGTGACTTCGCCTGGCAACGCGGTTATTTCGATCACATCATCCGCAATAAGGAGGACCTGGTCCGGATAAGGAGCTATATCCGGGATAACCCTCGAAAATGGACGCTGGACCCATATCACACGAATCATCCTTGAAGGCAATCCAACCGGGGCTACGAATGGCGATTATTCGACAACGGAGGATCGCTGAATTAGGCGTGGACAACCCCGTCTACGCGGGGTGGACGAAGACGAATACAAGCCACGGCCCCGCCTGTACCCTGGTGGAATCCATTATTGATGTCGAATCAGTCGAAGGAACCGTGGGCCGTGAAAGGCCTTGGTTCCGGCATCCTGATG
>DAOVIK010000089.1 GCA_030673735.1 Anaerolineae bacterium | reverse complement strand
TCGGGCACCTCTTCAGCGACGGCTTCCACCGCAGCATCTTCAGCTTCTTCAGCTTCTGGAGCTTCCTCATCCACTGCTTCGGGTGTTTCTTCTTCTACAGCTTCCACATCAGCAGCTTCAGCTTCTTCAGCCTCTGGAGCTTCCTCTTCGACCGCTTCGGGCATCTCTTCAGCTACGGCTTCTACCTCAGTAGCTTCAGCTTCTTCAGCCTCTGGAGCTTCCTCGTCGACCGCTTCGGGCGTCTCTTCTGCTACGGCTTCGGGCGCCTCTTCAGCGACGGCTTCCACTTCGGCAGCCTCAGCGTCAACAGCTTCTGGAGCTTCCGCTTCAACTGCTTCGGGTGCCTCCTCAGTTGCGGCTTCCGCCTCAACAGCCTCAGGAGATTCCTCTTCCACGGCTTCGGGCGTCTCTTCTGCTACGGCTTCGGCCTCAACAGCTTCAGCCTCTTCAGCCTCCGAAGCTTCCTCTTCGACCGATTCGGACGCCTCTTCTGATACGGCTTCGGCCTCAACTGCCTCAGCTTCCGCATCTTCTGGAGCAGGCTCCGCCTCCGGCTCATCTTCTCCAGCGGTAATTTCCTGCATCGCCGCCTGCCAGTCCGTTTCCGCGTATTCCGGCGAATCCACGCGCTTGAGGCTCAAGCCGATGCGTCGTCTTTCCTTATCCAGTTTAATGATGCGCAACGTGAGAACTTGGTCCTCCTCGACAACTTCCCGCGGGTGTTCGATACGCCGGTCGGAGAGTTCCGAGATGTGTATCAAACCTTCGATCTCGAGATCCCCGGTTTCACTCAGACTCGCGAACGCTCCGAACTTTGTCAGCTTGGTGATCGTTCCCTCGACCAGCTGGCCCTCATCAAACTCGGAGATTATCTTCGACCAGGGATCCTCTTCAAGCTCGCGCATCGAGAGGCTTATACGCTTGCGTTCGGGATCCAGCGATAACACCTTGACCTCGACTTTGTCTCCAATTTTGAGCAATTCGCGAGGATGCGCGATCCGTTTCCAAGAGATTTCTGATCGGTGCACAAGCCCATCTGCGCCCCCGATGTCGATGAAAGCCCCAAAGTCAGCCAGGCTTATGACGTGCCCGGTGCGAATCTCGCCCGGTTGGAGCTCTGCAATCAGCCGCTCTTTGAGTACTTCGCGCGCTTCACGCGCCGCGGCTCGCTCGGAAAGGATCAATCGGTTGCGCCGTCGATCCACTTCAATTACCTTCGCAGCAATTGGTTCCGAGACCATAATCCCCCACCGCTTCTCAGGAGTGTCTCCCTGAGCACGGCGGCGCCGGGAAAGGCTCACCTGTGAGGCAGGAATGAAGCCTCGCAGGTGTCCCAGTTTCACAATCAAGCCACCCTTGTTGTAACCGGCAATCTCTCCCTCAAACACGTCCTGCTTCTCAAGCAATTGCTCGGCCGTATGCCAATCCTGCTCCTCCTCTGCGCGACTGAGGGAAAGCAGGATTTCGCCATCACGGCCAGCAGTCCGAATCACGTAGACGGTGATTTCCTTGCCGACTACGAGTTCGTCGCGCTCTTCCTTTGGAAGCTGTTCGAGTTCTTGGGAAATGATCACGCCTTCGGATTTCGCACCAACGTCCACCAGTACGTCTGATTCTGTGACGCGCGCTATCTTGCCGATGCGAATCTCCCCGCGTCGTGGGGTGCGTAAACCGAATTCCTCCTCAGCGAGAAGGGCATCCATTGGATGGTCATTTTCGGATGGCGTTGCGTTGTCAGAAGCTGTTAGCTCTCGATCGGCTGTCTCCTCATTTCGTTCCATAAAACTTGCATTCTCCGCTTAAAGGTGCTCGCATTATAAAGGTGATCATTGGACTTGTAAACCATACGTATTTCGCGCGGCGACGGATGCGATATAATGCCGGCTAAGGATGGAGTTTATGACTTTCGTTTACCCATTCACCGCCATCGTGGGTCAGGAGCGCATGTTGCGAGCCCTGGTCTTGAATGCCGTCAACCCTCGCATCGGGGGCGTTCTCATTCGCGGCGAACGCGGCACAGCCAAGTCCACTGCAGCGCGCGCATTGGCTGCCCTGCTTCCCGAGGTAACCGTGGTTGCAGACTGCTCCTTCTACTGCGATCCGGGGCGGCCAACCACTTGGTGCACCGAGTGCAAAGAGCGAGTCTCATCCGGCGAGAGCTTGCCAGAGGCCAAGCGCCCGACAGCCTTCGTGGATCTTCCTGTTTCTGCAACCGAAGATCGCGTCGTAGGAACCCTGGATATCGAGCGTGCCATCAAGGAAGGCGAGAGGCATTTCGAACCCGGTGTGCTTGCTTCTGCTAATCGTGGTTTGCTGTATATCGACGAGGTGAACCTGCTCGATGACCACGTGGTGGATCTACTCTTGGACTCCGCAGCCATGGGCATGAACATCGTCGAGCGCGAAGGCATCTCCTTCTCGCATCCTTCACGCTTCATTCTTGTTGGAACGATGAATCCCGAAGAGGGAGACCTACGACCGCAGCTGCTGGACCGCTTTGCGCTGTCTGTGGACATCACAGGACTGCATGATCCCCACGCGCGCGTGGCCATCATCGAGCGCAATCTGTCCTTCGAGGCGGACGCAGAAGACTTCCGCGAACAATGGTCCGAAAAGGAACTGTCGCTTTCGAAGCAGATCGTGTCCGCGCGCGATCTCGTCGCCACTGTTGACTACAGCAAGCGCGATCTGTACTCCATTGCCGCGCTCACAGCGTCTCTGGGTGTAGACGGTCACCGGGCAGACCTGGTTATTCTCAAGGCCGCGCGCGCCCATGCCGCCTTCGAAGGACGCAATACCATCAACGATCGAGACATCGCGCTGGCTGCCGAACTGGCGCTTCCGCACCGCCTGCGCCGCGGGCCGTTCCAGCAATCCGAGATAACCCTGGATGAGCTGCAGGACCGCATCGAGCGCATTCAGTCAGAGCCAGGGCAAGCCGAGATGGCGGATCCGACGCCCTCCGACGAAGGGGATCCCCCCACTAAAAAAAAAGCAGCCCCAGCGTAGCCGAGGAAAGCGCTGAGCAGAGCGAAGAGCGGGGGCAGGCAGAACCTGCCAAGCAGCCCTTCGGTGAGGCTTTAGACACGCGCTGGTGGGAAGGCGGCGACCAGGTCAAGGTCGGCTCCACATTCGCCACCCGGAAGCTTGAGGGCAAGCTCGACCGTCTGACCCGCCGGCAGAGCGGGCGCCGAACGCGCACGCGCACAACGCGCAAGCGCGGCCGCTATGTGATGTCACGATACGCCCACGGAAAGACCGACGATCTTGCGTTTGATGCCACACTTCGCGCCGCCGCTCCCTACCAGAAACGACGAAAGGAACAGCGGCGAAAGACCGCGCTGGCTATTGAGCTTTGCGATCTGCAGGAAAAAGTGTGCATGCGCAAGACATCCAACTTGATCCTGTTCGTCGTCGATGCCTCTTGGTCTATGGCGGTCGCTGAGCGCATGTCGGCTACAAAGGGCGCAATCCTCTCGTTGCTCACGGACGCCTACCAGCGCAGGGACCGTGTCGGACTGGTGGTGTTTCAGAAGGATAGAGCTTTGACGGTGCTGCCACCGACCAATTCCATCCAACTGGCTCAACGTTCGTTGGCCGACATTCCAGTGGGCGGCAAGACACCCCTGTCCGCCGGATTGAGCCTCGCTCTGGAACTCATCCAGCAAGACAAACTCATACACCCCGATACCTTACCGCTCATGATCCTGCTCACCGATGGCGCTGGAAATGTCTCAATAGGAGATCTTCCTCCCCAGGATGAGGCACACCTCGTAGCTGATAAGCTGTGCCGGGCCGAGATACGCTCCGTTGTGGTAAACATGGAACATGCGGCCTTCGACCAAGGACTGGCGAACACTCTGGCCGACCGCTTAGGCGGTCCGTGCTATACGTTGCATGAACTGAAGGCCGAACACTTATACAGAGCCGTGCGCAGCGAGTTGGAATCCGGCCCGTCAACTACCTAATGACGTATTCAGCAATTCTGAAGATGTTCACCGACGGCCACTTGATTCCCCTCTAGCAGCGATTCATGAAAGGATCTGGCATGCAGCAACTTGCTTTCCAAGTGGAACTCCCGATCCCATATGCAGATGCCATCGATCAAGTCACGAATGCTCTGCAGCAGAAAGGATTCGGCGTACTCACCCGAATCGATGTCAAAGCGACCCTGAAGGAGAAGATAGATGCGGATTTCCGCCCCTATGTGATCCTGGGCGCCTGCAATCCGCGCTTGGCGTATCGCGCACTGACAAGCGAAGCCACGTTCGGCTTGTTGCTGCCATGCAACGTAACCGTCGAGGAGACCGAGAACGGCGCGCTCGTATCCATCATCAATCCCGAGGCCATGCTGGCCGCGGTGGACATCTCATCAAGCCCCGAAATCCGCGAGACTGCTGGCCAAGCGCGCGCTTTGCTCGAAAGCGTAGCCAAGGAATTGCTCGCATGAACTATCGAGCACACATGCTTCGGCCCCGTTGTGAATCTAGACCCTTCAACGGCCTCGCCTCATATGCCTTCTCTATTGCAGAAAGAAGGGGAAGGACCCGGGCATTTCTAGTTCGCACAGCGCCATTGGGAATGCCGGCTCGAACCCGCGAGCCCAGCATCACTTGCCCAGCTTCCTAGCTAAGCGCTCCAACCGGTGTTGGATCTCTTCCCAAACTTGATCCCTTCGCCAGCCGGCGCTCCAATGCGTCAGGCACACAAGCGCTGACTCTGCCCACTTATAGGCTTCCTCTAGGTCTTGCGCCTTCCATTCGTAGTACTTCGCTAATTCAATGCTGGGCCGGGGATCGTCGGGCGTTAGCTTGGTCCAGGCCCGCCATCCATCGAGGGCTTCTTCGTGGCGTCCTTCGCGTTTCAGGTGGATCGTCTGGTAGCGAAGCACTTCCAGGCGAATGCCGCGTGCGCTTTTGGTACGCGCTTGGGAGAAGGCTTGGTCTGCGTGATCTGATCTGCCGGCCTCTTGATGCCAGCGCGCCACTGCTAAGGCCTCCGCAGCGGACAGCGCAGCCAGATCGTCTGGTCTATGTCGGCGCAGGATCTGCGAAGCCAGCGTTACCAGCGAGAGCACGTCAACCTCATTGTGATAAATCACTCGCCGCATCTGGCTGGCATCACCTGTCCGCAGGTAATCCAGATAGAGCGCTGGTATCTCTGACCCGGGAACATCCTCTCCCGTGCGCTCTATCGCGCACACCTCACGCTCGAGCGTCCCCAGCGTACAATCCGGAAGCAACCGTTTCCATAGCCTGCGCGCAGGGAAAAGCAGATCGAAATGAGGGACCGTGCTGAGAGACCATTGCCGTCGAAGACCCATCACGTATCTGATTTCCAGAAGTGGAACGTCGAAAGCCCGGCCGTTGAAGGTCACAAACCCAGTAGCTTTCTCCAGATCTTCCTGCAAAGCATGGAGCAATGCTGCTTCCTCTGCCGGATCCCGCAAGAAGTACTGGCGCAAACGGAATCCGCCCTCAAAAAAGGCCCCCACGCCCACAAGAAACACCAGTGTTCCCGCGCCTCCAGCCAGCCCTGTAGTTTCCGTATCCAGGAAGACAAGATGATCCAGTGGATAATCACCAAGTCCTGATTGACCTGCGATTTTGGCCGCCAGTTGAGATTCATGGGACAGCAGATCGCCGATCAATCCGGAGCCGTGTTGGTGCTCCATCGCAAAGACCTTGGCGATGCGATAGGTCTCGCCGTGTGGGGTCTGGATCACCTCTCCAGGGGGCAAGCCTGAGGTTGTTCGATCCGCAGCACGTCTCCGCCGCTTCGGAGACCGCCTTCGATCGCCCAGTCGTTTCAGTCGGCGTTTCAATTCAGATTGCCCGCGCTTTTGCATTGGAACTTCACGCGCCTTCCAATTAAAATCCAAGCTCCAGCTGCCGTCCGATCCGGTTCCGATATGCCGGCGCATCGATCCCCAAGCCGATCATCCTCGCCGTTCTTCGATGGATTCCGTCCCATGATCTTATCAAAAGAGGAGCCTCACAAGAACACGCCTGCTTGTCGGATTAAAGTCACTCAGCCCCGATGGTCTTCGACATTATACAGTGCTGACTCCAACAAGTACGATAACGCACGGAGACATGAGACGGGGCACCCCAATGCTCATCGCTGTCTCCTCCTTTGGCGAAGGCTCCCGCCGGGTTTCCCCCCTCACCGCCCCGGCGGGGGCATCTTTTTTAAGCACAAACGGGGCTGCCCTTTGGGGACAGCCCGCCACACCGCCCGTGTAACAATCTGATCTTTGCGGCATCCTGGGGATTCTTCTCTCGGCGAGGTGCGCCTCGCTCGGAAAGACACGGGCTAATTGAGGCTCGGGCGGTACATCCCACCACGATATGTCATTCCGAGGCGTTCTTTGCCGAGGAATCTCGTTCCTCGGCATATCGGTCCAACTGTATCTTGAGATCCTTCGCCGCTCGTCGTTCACCCCAGACGCTCTTACTGGGGTCCCTGATGTCATTATGGGATCGCCCTCCGGGCTTCTCAGGATGACAATCGGATACGTAGGTGCAACGCACTTTAAAAGTGCGTTGCACCTTGGATGCTATGGGCGAACCGACCATA
>DAOVIK010000258.1 GCA_030673735.1 Anaerolineae bacterium | reverse complement strand
TCAGCTGTTGTCCGCATCCAGCGAGATCGGGAGCACACTGTCGTGACATCAGGTCCTTACCGCCTTATTCGTCATCCGGGTTATGCCGGCGCTTTAGTCACTAGTCTTGCCATTCCACTCTTGCTTGGCTCACTTTGGGCACTTATACCGGCTGCGCTTGCAGTCTGTCTCTTAATTATCCGCACCGCACTGGAAGATAGAACATTACAGGAAGAACTAGAAGGCTATCATGACTATGCGGCGCGAGTGCGTTACCGATTGCTGCCTGGAGTGTGGTAATAGACAGATCTTCCCATCTCATCACGCCGCCTAACCATCGCTGCAACCGACCCCACGCGCTGCGCGATATGCAAATGATGATCCTGGTTTGGGAATGTTGAAATGCAAGCAGAGTAGCAAGCGGGGCAGCTTAGCTCAAGGCCGTTAGATGGATCGATTATCTACTGTAAAGAATTCTGCAGATCTAACCTTTCAAAAGGGGGAGATTATCATGAACAAATCAAAATCATGCAGATTGATCATCATCTTGGTTTTGTTTCTTTTAATCCAGGGTTGCTCGCTTGAAACGCCAACACCAATTCCCTTCTCCACACCCTTGCCAGAAGAATTACGTCGGCAAATTCTTATAGAATACAATGCTTTGATAGGTCCGTTCGTCACAGAATGGCTAGAAGTAAGTCGACTGGCAACCGAGTGGGGAAGAACTGATATGCTTGACCTCATAATTAGAATGCAGGAAATCCGAAATGAAGTTGTGGGGCTTGAGGTATATCCTACTTTAGAAGAGGGACATTCTCAGTTAATTCTACATATGGATTGTCAGATAGCTGCCCATGCAGTATTCATAGATCCGGGGTACTATTCAATAGGGGGACAAATAGCTAAGCTAGTTGAACTACTAGAAGAACATGAAGTGATATTTGAACGATGCAGTTTCCCTGTCGTAGAGTAAGTATGTATGAATTACGTGAATTTCGATCCATCTAACCACTCAATGGAGCGGACCCGGGATGCTGGGCGATTTGACATCGAGGAGTAAGTTCCCTGGCCGCTGAGCTCCCAGCCGATAGGCATCCATCAAAGCCCCCTAGACTCCGCACGCCACCCCCCCAACCCGCGCCCTCGCTCTCCGACGCGGCCAACTGGCGCACGGCAGCCTCGACCGCGCTGCTATCACGGCATCGCAATCTCCCCATAATCCATAAAATGAGATTATCAAGAAATCGGGGATTAGGCTTCGACGCGGGGCTGGCCTGAAGGCTCGACGCTCACGCTGCCCTCCCCCAGCAGATCCTGAAGCTGATCCAGCAGCTCAGGGCAGTAGCCGGTGCTGGAGCTAGGAAACTCGAGCAGGTACTGGCGGGAGGATTCGATCACGTGGAAGCTGAAGCTGTCGTCGCCGGGATAGGAATTCAGCAGGCCGTGAACGCGGCGCATGCGGAGGGTATCGCGCTTCTTATCACCCGTGGCCTTGAGGGCGATCGTCAGGCGGCGACGATCGCGAGCGGCGAATGCCCGCGTGGGAACGAAGTTGGGAGCAGGATCGGGGAGTAGGGCTTCGACGACAGGCTCTGCCTCTGCAGCGGGCTCTGGCAAGCCCGCATCAGGCTGCCAGACTTCTTCCGGCGGAGGAGGAGGCGGGGGCTCGTATGGACCAGGTTCCGGCTCACCGGCTGCGGATTTGAGCTTGGCCTTCTTCTTTATGGCGGGCTCGGCCTCGCCCTCGGGGATCTCGATCTCGGTGCTGACTGCGTCGACGAGCACCTTCGGATCGCCGCGCGAGCGGTCGACGCGGCCGCTTACCATGACCACCATGTCCGGGCGGAGCCAATCCACGACCTTCTCCCATGTACGGGCGAATAGCACCAGGTCGATGTGTCCCTGCAAATCCTCGAGCGAGGCGAAGCCCATCTCATCGCCTTTGCGAGTGATGTAGGGGCGCACATTGTTGACCATGCCCACCACGCGCACATGCTCGCCATCGTTGGCGTCCATCAGCTCGCCGCTGTAATGCGTGCACACCTGCTTCATGGCCTGCAGGTGGGACGTGAGCGGATGGTCGGAGGCGTAGACGCCGAGCAGTTCCTTCTCCCAAGTAAGCTGCACGCGCTGAGGAACATCGTTCTCGGGCTGGGGCAGCTGCAGATCCTGCGTCACGCCCGATGAGCCGTCGAACATCATCAGTTGGCCCACCTCGGCGGCGCGGAATCGGCTTATGGAGTAGTTCAGGATGCGATCCAGACCTTCCAACAGAGCTATGCGCGTGCCCAGATCGTCGAGCGCGCCAACGCGGATCAGGCACTCCAGCGCGCGCTTGCCCACATGGCGCAAGTCGACACGGCGGGCGAATCCCTCCAGGGTCTTGAAAGGACCACCTTCGCGCCTTGCTTCCAGGATGGCCTCAACCGCGCTCTCGCCCACGTTCTTCACCGCGGCGAGGCCAAAGCGGATCGCGGGCTCTTTGTCCAGGCGATCCTCGATGCTGAAATCGACCTCGCAGGCGTTGATCGAAGGCGGCAGCACCTCGAAGCCCATGCGCCGCGTGTCGGCGACGTAGATCGCCACGCGGTCGGTGTCGTGCTTGAAGACCGACATCAGAGCAGTCATGTACTCCAGCGGATAGTTGGCTTTGAGATAGGCCGTCTGCACCGCGATCACACCGTAATCTGCGGCGTGGGCCTTATTGAAGCCGTATCGGGCGAAGTTCTCCCATTCATCGAAGATGGCCGCTGCGACGCCGTCCGAGATCCCGCGCTCGCCAGCTCCCTTGATGAACATGGCGCGGTGCTTCTTAATATCCTCGGCAACCTTCTTGGAAATTGCCTTGCGCAGGTCGTCCGCCTCGGAGGCCTTGTAGCCGGCCAGCTCCATCGCCGCCGACATGAGCTGCTCCTGGTAGACCGGGATGCCGTAGGTCTCCTTGAAGATGGGCTCTAGTTGTGGATGCCCGTATGTGACCTCTTCTTCCTCGTGCATGCGGCGGATGTAGGTGGGGATGAATTCCATAGGGCCTGGGCGGTAAAGCGCCACCATGGCGACCACGTTGGCCAGCTCTCGCGGTTTCATCTCCATCAGGTAGCGGCGCATGCCCGCGCCTTCGACCTGGAACACGCCCATCACGTCGCCGCGGCCGAGCAACTCGAAGGTCTCAGGGTCATCGACAGGGATGCTGTTGATGTCGAGTTCGATCTCGTGGCGCTGGAGGATCATCTCGCAGGCGCGCGCCATGACGGTCAGCGTCG
>DAOVIK010000323.1 GCA_030673735.1 Anaerolineae bacterium | reverse complement strand
CCGCGAATACAAGCTTCACTCGCTCCTCGACCGTCTGCACGTTGGATGGCGTGAATTGGGCTTGATCGGCGATGCGCTCTATGCGCCCTTCCCAAGTCTCATCGGGATAGGCATCGACCATGACCGTCACTGCGTCGCCCACGTCCAAACTCGCCACCAGCGTCTCGGCGACGTAGACCGTCAGCCTGAGATCGGATATCTCGCGGACCACGACTAAGGGTGCACCGGGAACAGCCGTTTCGCCAACACTCACCAACACTTCACCAACAACGCCATCAATCGGGGACATCAGCGTCATCATCGCAATCTGAAGCTCTACCAATCTATGACCGGCTTCCGCCTCATCCACCGCGTCCTCGGCAATCTCGATCTCGCCGGAGTGTGCACCAGCATTCACGCGATCGAGCTCAGCTTGCGCCAACTGAACCTGCGCCTTCGCAATTTCGACCGCGGCTTCAGCCACGTGAAGCTCTACATCCGGGGGATCAAAGGGGGAAAAGGTAGCAAGCAGAAGTGCCAGCTCGGCTTCGGCGGAATCCTGCTTCCCGTTGGCCTCACTGAGCACAGCCTGCGCGATGAGCAGTTCCTCGTTAGTTGGCTGATCTTGTAGACCTTGCAGTGCAGCGCGGGCAGCATTGACGCCGGCTTCGGCCTGCATGCGCAAGTTTTCAAGCCCGGCGGTATCCAAGGAAATCAAGTCCTGTCCCTCAAGAACCGAGTCGCCAACGCCCACGAACACCTCGCCTACCGTTCCTCCACTCTCCGAAGCTAGCGAATAGCTGCGCGCCTCAATGAATCCGGAGGCATCCGGCCCCTCATCCCCCGGCAGGAGTGCGTCACAGCCCGCGGCCATAATTGCCAGCAGTACCATGAGGCAGATCACGGCAATTCGAGCCCGGCAGAGAGTCTCTACCATCAGCTCAGCGTTGCTTCCCTCAGCGCGAGATTTTTGATCGGTCATTGGAGCACCTCGAAGATCGCGTCCGCCGGCAATCCAGGCTTCAGAGTTTCATCCGGGTTGGATAAGCGGATGGTCACGGCGTAGACCAAGATAACGCGCTCGTTGGGGGTTTGGACGTTGCGAGGTGTGAATTCGGCCCTATCGGCGATGGTTGTAACCTCGCCGTCGAACAGACGGTCAGGATAGGCATCCACCCTCACGCTCACGAGTTGTCCAAGGTATACCCAGTTCAGGTCTGCTTCGGGAATGAAGACTTTCAGTTCAACTTCGCTCAGGTCGGCTACCAACGCGATCGGCCATCCGGGCAGCGCCAGCTCGCCCGCAAGTACCAGCTGCTCCATTACCACGCCATCGAGGGGCGAACGGATGGCTTGATTTCCGATCTGCCTGTCGATCTCATCCAGATCGGCCAGCGCAGCATAGACGGCCGCTTGCGCCGATTGGAGCAGCGACTCGCTCGCACCCTCCCTCAACGCCAACAGCGCCGCCTGAGCGCCGTCCAGTCCTGCCTGAGCCTGGTTGACTTGGGCCTGCGCAACTACGATGAGCTCGTCCCGGGTTGGGACAGACTCGCTCAAGTTCTGCGTATCCACGACCGCCCGTTCTGCTCCCACCAAGACTGTCTCCGCAAGAGCCACCGCTGCCTCAACAACGGCCTGGTCCTCATCGCGCGGGCCCCTGTTAAGCATTCCGAGCTGAGTCAAGGCCGCATCGTAGCGCGCTTGCAGGATCGCACGCTGGGCCATGAGAAGCTCAGTGCTCAATCGGGCGACGATGTCTCCCTGTTGAACCCGATCGCCTTCAGCTACTGTCAGTTCCTCCACGCGCCCGCCGACCTCCGAACCCAATGCCACCATGGAGGCTTCGATCACGCCGGAAGCAGTGTATGTATCCTCTGGTGGCGCGATGAGACCTAAATCGGCAAGAACTTGCCGGCCAGCCTCGGGATTGGTGATGAAGAAAGTAGCCCCGACGAGAATAACCAGCCCAATGATGAGAAGAAAGATCGTAGTTCCCCGCATTTCACACCTCAATGCATACTGGCAATGAAAACATCTTCAAGAGAAGGCTCGATGACCGCCATATTTCCCGGCTGGATACCCGCCTTGAGCAGTATGGATGCTATGCTTTCTCGCAGGAGTTCGACGTCCGATGCAACCACGTGGATCAGTGAACCGTAGAGACCGATCTCACCTACCGGAAGCTCCCCGTCGTCGCGAACCGCACGCAATGCCTTCACGGCTCGCGAAGGATCATCGGCGGAGATCTCCAGAACTTGCCCCTGCATCATGCCACGCTTTATCTCCTCCGGCGTGCCTTTAGCGATCAAGCGCCCACGCTGGATGAAAGCCAACCGATGACAGCGCTCGGCTTCATCCATGTAGTGCGTGGTGACGAAAACCGTGATCCCAACTGCCGACAAGGCGTAGAGCAAGCTCCAAAATGCCCGCCTTGAGACCGGATCGACGCCCGCAGTGGGCTCATCCAAGAAAAGCAGCTCCGGGCGATGCAGGATCGTGGCGCTGAGAGCCAACCGCTGCCGCCAACCGCCTGATAGGTCACGCGTGCGAACCTGTTCGACCTCCTCCAGCCCCGCCATGCGCATCGCATCCGGAATGCGCCGGTGCAGTTCCTTGTCGTCCAGTCCATACGCACGCCCGTAAAAGCGCAAGTTCTCTATTACGGTGAGATCGTTGTACAAGCTGAAGCGCT
>DAOVIK010000319.1 GCA_030673735.1 Anaerolineae bacterium | reverse complement strand
GATCAGCAGCTCAATGGCCATGCTGCGCAGAAATGGCCTAAACGATGGATCTTTGCGAAGGGAAGGACGCTTGTTCATAGCGCGATATCCAGCTGCTCGTGTAGTTCAAGCGGCGAGGTCGTGGGAAGATTACAGGTGAAGCCCTGGCACAGATATGCGGTAGCTTGATCCTCGATTGCCTCGCGATTTGCAAGCAGCGCAGGGTGGCCGGTTGCTCCCGCAGTACCTCCGGCGATCACCAGGCGCGGTAGGAAGCGGCCTTGGACCGTCTCTGCAAGAGATCGAAAGTCCGGTTCGCCCGGCTGCCCGACCAGAGCGAGCTGCAACTGAGGCCCTAAGGCGAAATCCAGTGCGCTCAGCCAACCCGCGAAAGAGGACGGATAGCGAGAGGCGTCGTCCTGCATGGCGCGGATCGAGGCTTCGGCAACTTCGGCGTATCGCCCCTCGCCGGACAGAGCTGCGAGCTGAAGCATGAGGTGTGTCGCCAGCGTGTTTGCGCTGGGGGTGGGGCTATCTTGGATGGATTTCGGTCTGGCGAGCAAGGGCTCATGATCGTCACGCGTGTCGAAAAAGCCGCCCTTGGGATCGGCAAAACTCGCCAGGATCTCCTCGGCCTGATGCACGGCGGATTGATACCAGCGAGCGTTGAAGTCGGTCTGGTATAGAGCCAGGAGTCCCATGCCCAAAGCTGCGTGATCCTGCAGGTAGGCTACATGGCGCGCTTTGCCAAGCCGCCAGGACCGCATCAGCTTGCCATCGACGGTCATCTGCTCAAGCATGAACGCGGCCAGCGTCTGGGCAGCTTCCAAATAGTTCTCATCGTCGAGCGCCCTCGCGGCCTCGGCAAGCGTTGATAGCAGGAGACCGTTCCAGGATGCCAGCACCTTATCGTCAAGGCTAGGGGATTGGCGCTGCTGGCGCGTCTCAAGCAGGAATTGGCGGGCATCGGTCAGGCGCTGGCGAACGTTCTCTGCATCGAGTTGAAACTCCTCCGCCAATGTCGAGTCAACTTTCGCTCGGAAGAGAACATTTCTACCCTCGAAGTTGCCATCCTCCGTTGCGCCATAGGCAGCGGCGAAGAGGGAAAGTTGATCCACATCCGGCAGGGCTGAGCGCAGGTCGTCGAATGTCCATACGTAGAAGCGTCCTTCTTCACCTTCGGTATCGGCGTCGAGCGAAGAATAGAAGCCGCCCTCAGGATGACGCATGTCACGCAGCAGAAATCGCAGCGTCTCCTCGGCGACATCACGATATTGCTGCTCCCCGGTGATTTGCCATGCGTTCAGATAGGCTTGGGCAAGCAGGGCATTGTCGTACAGCATTTTCTCGAAGTGGGGCACGAGCCACCTTCGATCGACGGCATAGCGGTGAAAGCCGCCGGCGAGATGATCACGGATACCGCCCTGGGCCATGCTGAGCAGTGCGTGCGTGGCCATATCGCGTGCAAGGGGATCGGCCTTGCGGCTATGCCTGCGAAGTAGAAAGCCGACAACGGCAGGAAGGGGGAATTTGGGAGCACCTCCCCAACCACCGTGGGTCCAATCGTAGATATTGAAGAGGCTCTCTGCCGCGCGGTCCAAGGCGGCAGGATCAAGCTCGCCTGCGCTGGGCTGTAGCGCAGGAGTTGTGGCGATGCTTGTGCTGAGATTCCCAGCCGTCTTCAGTATCTGATCCTGGTCCTCGCGCCACGCGCGGGAAATCTCACGCAAGACTTGCTTGAAGGAAGGCAGATTGTGTCGCGGTTCGGGAGGGTAGTACGTTCCGCCGAAGAAAGGCTTCCCTTCCGGCGTCAGGAAAACCGAAGTAGGCCATCCTCCATGACCTGTCAAGGAGATCACGGCTTGCATGTACAGGCTGTCGATGTCAGGTCGTTCCTCCCGATCCACCTTGATGTTGATGAAGTGCTCATTCATTAGAGCGGCAGTTTCCGGATCCTCGAAGGATTCCCGCTCCATGACGTGACACCAGTGGCAGGCAGCATAGCCGATGCTCAGGAAGATGGGCTTATCTTCATCTACAGCACGTTGTAGAGCATCGGGATTCCAAGGATACCAATCCACCGGATTATCTGCATGCTGTAGCAGATAGGGAGAAGTCTCATCGGCTAGACGGTTACTCACTGTACTCCTGCCGGACGATGGAACTCGAATGATAGAATTGTACCCGTGGCTGTGTTCAATGCGGTCCTGCGCTGGCTACCGGCCATCGCCGTCATGGCCGTGATCTTCATGTTCTCATCAATCCCTTCGGATGAGGTGCCCAACTTCGGCTTCTTCGATTCAGTGGTCAAGAACGGAGGCCACTTCTTAGGCTATGCGCTTCTCGGCCTGGCTTATAACTATGCGCTCCCGCGCCGCCTCTCACAAAAGGCCAATATCGTACTCGTGATTGTCCTCGCTCTGCTGTATGCACTGAGTGACGAATTCCACCAGTCGTTCGTGCCCGGCCGCAGCCCTTCGTGGAGCGACATTGCCGTCGACGGCTTGGGAGCCTCGACGGCGCTGTTCGTGAGAGGGCGCTACTCCCCAAACTCCAATTCGAAACCTATCTCGCCCTCTGACTCCTGAGCATCCTTCCATTCCTGCCCGGGCACGACCTCGATATCAGCGAATAGTTGATCCTGGGAAACCGCAATTCGCTTCTGCTTTGAGAGTTCAAGCAACGCCAGGAACATGATGACGATCTCAAGGCGTGTCTTCATGCCTTGAACCAG
>DAOVIK010000217.1 GCA_030673735.1 Anaerolineae bacterium | reverse complement strand
GCTTCCAGACGCGAGTCGTCAGGAAACAGCCAGGCTTGGATAGCTGCATGCACCATGTTGCCAACCGCCACGGCGGGTGCATGCAGGCGATCTCCGGTGGCGCGCCAGTCGTGTGGGGGTTTCTCGTCCATCTCCGGATCGGTGTCATCCTCTTCTGCAGCAGCGAGGGGATCGAAGAGGGGCGTTAGCTTCGACGTGGGCCACTCGAGCGCATCTTCCATTTCCCAGGCCTTGGGCAGCAAGTTCTCAAGAGCGACCCAGATGCGGACCGGCTCCCCACTTGGAAGGGCGACCTCCCGGGGAGAGGGCTCATCCGAGAGCCTCTTGGGATCTATTTGCATTGCTTCGAGCAAGCTCTTCATCCACCCCGCGGTAGACCAACCGCCGCGAGTAGCTGATAAATGGCCGCTGACAAGCAGCTTCTCTTTGGTACGCGTGGCGGCTACGTAGAGCAGGCGCGAGCCCTCGGATTGGGATTGGCGAGTGTCTATGGCCTTGGCCAGCCGAAAGATAAGTGGAGGGACGTCGAAGCGATCGAGCTTGAGGGCCGGGCCGGTTTCTTCCAGCAGGTACACAGGCGCGTGAAAGGGGCGCGGTCGCCAAGAGGCGTCAGCGATGACCACAAAGTCGAATTCCAAGCCCTTGGCCTTGTGGATAGTCATCAGGCGGATCGCGCCTTCCGGCGTGGCCGGGGCCTCGCCCTCTCTCACGCCGACGTCGCGCAGTGTTCTCAGGTACTCGAGGAATGCGCGCACCTGCACCGCACCGCTGTCATGAGCATCGACCATTAGCTTATCGAGGTTGCGCCACAGCCGGCTATGGCCGGTGGCGAGAACGGCGCGGTAATCGAGCTTGTCGACGACGAGCTTGAGCAGCTCGGAAATAGGAAGGCGGTCGACGAGCGGCAACAGTTCATTGATGATTTCTCGTGCGCGGTCGATAAGCGCACGCTCCTCTTCATCGATTGTGTCGAGTTCCTGAGAGAGAGCTTCCAGCAGAGATCGTGAGCCTTCGGGTCCCCATCGTAAGCGGAACAGCGTTGAGTCTTTCAACCCGAAGGCAGGTGAGCGCAGCAGGCCTGCCATGGCCAGATCGTCATGCGGGTTGGCCAGGGCGTTCAGAATGTTGAGCACATCTCGGATTTCCGGCCGGTCGTAGAAGCCTTTGCCGGCCACAGTGAGATATGGGATGCCAGCCGCCTGCAACGCATCCTCATACTTCTCGAACCCGCTAGCGGCCCGGAACAGCAGCGCCACTTCGTCCCAACTGTGGATCTGGCCCATGTCGCGTAACTGCTTCAGGCGCTCTGCGAGAGCTTGGGCGGCACTGGTCCGGGCTTCGTCGGCACGGGAACCGCTACCAAGCACGAACTCGACAAGTGGTGCTTCGACTCCATCGCGCGGCTTGATGCGATGGTGTTCGAGTCGGGCATATGGAATCTCGTACGGTCGCGACTCGGTGTCTTCCGATCCCATGATCGGGGGCAGAAGGTCGTCGAGGCAGCGCAGTAAGCCCGGCGGAGAGCGAAACGTCGTGTTGAGGATTGCGGTCTTGCCGCTCCGATCGATGATGTCCTGCTGCACACGGCGGAAGACGCGCACATCGGCGCCGCGGAAGCGATAGATGCTTTGGCGGGCGTCCCCAACTACGAAGAGTTTCCCCGGCTCGCCCCCGCACAGAGCTTCAACGATGGCCCGTTGGCGAGCATTGGTGTCCTGGAACTCATCGACCAGCACCGCGGAGATCTTCTCCTGCCAAAGCGAGCGAACGCGATGGTCCTCAAGAAGGGCGAGAGCTCCGGATTCCAAATCATCGAAGTCCAGCGCTTGGCGCCTATCGAGAGCGGCTCGGTAGGAAGAGATGGCCTGGCGGAAGAGTATGCCAAGCAGCGGCAGTATCTTCAGGCTCAAGGCTTCTACTTCCTCGTCGAGCATCAAATCCCCGGCCTTATCTCCGCCCAGCCAGGGTTCAATGAGATCCGTGCAATGCTCTCTCAATGTGTGAATCTGCTGCTTGGCTTCGCTAGCTTTCTTGCCAATTCCCTTGTTCATGTGCTCACGGCGAAGCGAGTGCAGCGCTTTGGCCGCTTCGATCAGCTTGCCTCCGGCCAAAGCAGCCTCGAGAGCCTGCCAACCATCGAGCAGGGCCTCGATTTGCGCTTCTAGGCGATCTCCCGCATCGTCCAGCAAGGCGTTCTCAGCGCGCATCGTCCGCAGTCGCTCAAAGGCGATGAGCACCTGCGGGTGCTGCACGAATGCCTCCAGCGCCTCGCGAAGCACGTTTCGGTGGCGAACCTCGAAATTATCTTCTTCTAGCAGATGCGATGCCTCCAGCCGATGGTTCATGAGGTGGGTCAGGATTGCCTGGAGCGAAATAGGTTTGATGGTCGCAAATAGCGGCGCGAGCTGCGTCTCAGCAGAGGCCCAGGAGAGAGTGTCGTTCACGACTTGGGCTTTGATCGTAGCCCCTATGCCCTCATCGACGACGGTAAATTGTGGATCGATGGCGGCCTCGGCCGGATGGCTGCGCAAGACTTCTGCGCAGAAGCTGTGAATGGTGCCGATCCGGGCGGCGTCCATGACGGCCTCGAGTTCGATCCATTTTTCTCGCGATTCTTCGCTCGAAGCTTCTTGGACCTGCGTGCCGATTGCCTGGCGGAGGCGATTGCGCATCTCACGAGCGGCCTTCTCTGTGAACGTGATGGCAAGCACTTGCCGCGGCGAATAACCCAGATCCAATAGCCAAAGGTAGCGCGCTACGAGCGTGCGGGTTTTGCCTGTTCCCGCCCCCGCGCTGACCAGCAGATCATGCTCGACCTGCTTCACGATGGTCTTCTGATCATCACTAAGACCGAGTCGGTCAAGGACCATCGGTCCCTCTTTCAATTGTGTGCTCGATGTTCGCCCCGCACATCATCTCCAGCCTGCGGACGCGTAATGCCAGCACCAAGCGGCTGCCGGGCAATAGCTTGGGCATCCACCTCGCGGTGCGATGGGCATGAATTTACCAGAGCGAACTCCATCAACGATCCGTTGGATGTGGTTCTTGGCAACCTCGATTGCGGCTTGCGGGCCTTGAATTTCCATACCGTTTATCTTGGTGGTGAAGCTGCTGAGGCGCAGAGACCCATGCCTGGCGGCAAGGATGGCCCAGTAGAAGCCTTCCACTGGCTGGCCAAGCCCGAGTGCATCTCGGGCTCCTAAGGCGTAGAGTGGTAGCTGGAGTCTGCGCCCTTCGAGTAGATCACCTTTGCTGAGGTGTCCAGATCCTGTCTTGTAGTCCACGATGCGCAGATTGCCCGAGGAATCCTGATCCACGCGATCGATCAAACCGCGCAGGCGCAGTGTTTCCTTCGCCAATCGGATCTCGAGTGGGGGATTGCCGAGAATACCGAACGCCTGCTCAAAGGCGATCGGTACCCAGCCTTCGCCGATTTCGGCGATAGCGTGTACGGTCTTCTCTAGTGCCTGCAGTAGGTTCTCTTGCTCCAATTCCCAAAGCATCGTCGGGCGAAAGCCATATGTATTGGGAGCCGTCTCAAACTCGGCCTGGGCGATTGCCGGAAGCCGGGAAAGCACGGATTCTGGATCCGCCGGATCCTTGGCTGTGCGGTAGATATTTTCCAGGATGGCGTGCAGCATTGATCCTAGCTGACGGGCGTCGAAGCCTAGTGTGGGCGGTTCCACCGCTTCCAGGTCCATCGCGTTTGAGACGAAGAACATGTAGGGGCAAGTACCGTAG
>DAOVIK010000180.1 GCA_030673735.1 Anaerolineae bacterium | reverse complement strand
GAAATGATGCGACTAACTAGGCTACTGCGGTTGCAGATCGCGATGATGTGCTTGCTTACACCGCTACTGGCATGCAGCGCGCTCGAGCAGGCTCTGCCGATGCTGGGGCGGACGGCGACGCCCACGACTGAGCCAGCGACCCGCACCCCCCGCCCAGATCCAACCCAGACACCTGAACCCTCGCTGGGAAGCAGGGAAAATCCGATCTTGTGGGCATTCTTCCCCGAAGGTGAGATAGAGCGTCTCGCTGCGCTGGATGAAGTTCTCGATACGATCTTCACTGACACCGGATTGGCAATCGAACCCTTTGTGGTCACAGATCCCTATTCTATGATCGATGCCATATGTCGTGATCCATCCTTTGTACATATGGCTTCGATGCCGGTATTTCACTACCTGCTAGCCAACGACCTGGGTTGTGCCGAGGCAGCATTGGCCGGCGCAAAGTTCGGAAGCCTGAGCTACAACGCGCAATTCATTGCCCGCACGGAGAGCGAAATCCAAGATCTGCGAGATATCGCCGGATTGAGCTTCTGTCGTTCCAGCGAACATAGTGTTTCTGGTTGGCTCGTGCCTTCTCTCGAAATGATGGCCGCTGGCGTAGATCTGGATACTCTGCAGATCATCGACACTGGCTCTCACGACAACACTGTGATCGGCGTTTACCGCGGAGACTGCGAAGTTGGCGCGACCTATTTTGACGCGCGAGCAGCCGTTCAGGATCAATTTCCTGACGTGATGGATGCGACTGAGATATTAGCCATCACCGTTGACATCCCTAACGACGGCGTCCAGTATAGCCCTGCATTCTCGCCGCAATTGCGAGACCAGATTACCGCTGCGCTGCTAGCAATTGCTGGAACGGAAGCCGGCGCACAAGCGCTCTATGATGCGTTCTTCTGGACCACGCTTGCTGAACGCGACCATAGCTTCTACCTGCCCCTCCTTCATCTAATTGACGCCGCCGGTTCTACCCCCTTAGATATCTTCGATTGATCTCTGGCGGTGGGTGTCATAGAAGAAGGCAATTCTGGGTACTCCTCTTCCTAGCAGCCACGCGTCATATGCAACTTCGCAAGGCTTTGGTGCATTGAGCTCTTTATGCACCTGGTGAGATTAGGAGGAGTACTGGATCGTAGATTTCCATTAGTGGCGCTGCATTTGCAGCTTAAATCAGCCGGGGCAATGCGCTGAGCGCAATGCCCCATTAATGTTGCGGTGGCCCCCATTGTTGCTACCGGATTATGGTGAGGGAATACCCACAGTGAATTGCTTCCAATTGCTCAAAGCGTTTATAAGTCCATGCAGCATGCGCGCGCCGCATGCCGGGCACTCAAGACCAGAATGCATCCCTATAAATGACGGATCCGCAGTTCAGTCAATCTGCTCCACGAGATAGTTTTGGATGCCCATTTGCGCGATCTGATCGAGCTGCGCCTCCAGCCAGTCAACATGCTCCTCTTCATCCTTCAAGATCCCCTCGAGGAGTTCGCGCGTCCCGTTGTCTCCGACCTCGACCGCAAGTGCGATATCTGCGTTGTAGTCTTTCACCGCTCCTAGCTCGCCGGCAAGGTCGTTCTTGAGCTGCGCTTCAACATCCGATCCGATCTTGATGGGGCTCAGCTTCGAAACTGTTGGGCTTCCTTCGAGAAACAGAATCCTGCCGATCAATGCTTCAGCGTGCTTCATTTCCTCGATGGCTCGCTTTTCAACGGCCTCATGAAGGCGCTCGTATCCCCAATCGGCGCACATTTCCGAATGGACCATGTATTGGTTGATCGCACCAAGTTCATCTGCTAGGCGGGCATTCAATTGCTGGATGATCTTCTCGTTTCCTTTCACAATAACCTCCCTACTCTCAGCTCTCAAGCGCCGCGTGCGCCGCCGCCAGCCGCGCCACGGGTACGCGGAATGGCGAACAACTCACGTAGTTAAGGCCGTATGCATGGCACAAACGAATCGAATCCGGATCGCCGCCGTGCTCACCGCAAATACCCACTTCCAGGTCCGGGCGCGTGGTACGCCCCTCGTCCGTGGCAATCTGCATCAAACGCCCCACACCATCGGGATCGATGGACTGGAACGGATTGCCCGGCAGAATACTCTTCTCAATGTACTCGATCAGAAAGCCGGCTTCAGCATCGTCGCGGCTGATGCCGTAGGTGGTCTGTGTCAGGTCGTTTGTGCCAAAGGAGAAGAACTGAGCATACTCGGCCATCTCGCTTGCCGTCAGCGCCGCGCGCGGAATCTCGATCATCGTGCCGAACTTGTAATCCACTTCGATCCCCTGCTCTTGCATGACTTGCTTGGCTACCTCTTCCAAGGTGGTGCGCTGTTCTATGAGCTCGTTGACATGGCTGGTGAGAGGGATCATGACTTCGGGATGCACATCAACGCCGTCTTTGGCCACCTTGCAGGCGGCCTCGAAGATGGCTCGCACCTGCATCTTGGTGAGGCCAGGAAGGTGAATTCCCAGGCGCACCCCTCGCAAGCCGAGCATGGGGTTGGACTCACGCATCGACTCCACCGCGGCCAGCATGGCTTCCTTTTCAGCCAGCGCCTTGGATTTGTCTCCCTTGGCGCGCAGCTCGGTCACTTCGACCAGCAGCTGTTCATGACTGGGCAGGAACTCATGCAGCGGCGGATCGATCAAGCGCACAATCACCGGCAGCCCGTCCATCACCCGAAACAGACCTTCGAAGTCCGAGCGTTGGAATGGAAGCAGCTTCTGCAGAGCTTCATCGCGCACATCATCGCTCTTGGCCAGGATCATCTGCTGCACGATTGGCAAGCGTTCGGTCTCGAAGAACATGTGCTCGGTTCGGCACAAGCCGATGCCCTCGGCGCCATAATCGAGTGCGCGCTGGGCGTCGGGCGGATAGTCGGCGTTTGCCCAGACACCCAAGCGACGGAATTGATCCGCCCAGGAAAGCAGCTTGATCAGGTAGGGATCGTTGAAATCCGGGATCATGGTCTCGAGTTGTTCTGTGAAAACTTGGCCCTCGGTGCCGTCGATCGAGATCCATTCTCCTTCCTTGATGATCTGGTCGCCGACCGACATCTGCCTTTTCTCGAGATCGAGATCCAGTTCGACCACACCCACCACGGCCGGCTTGCCGAATTGCCGCGCAACCAGCGCGGCGTGGCTGGTGCGGCCGCCGCGACTGGTGAGAATACCCTCGGCGGCCAACATACCGTGTACATCATCGGGTTTTGTCTCCGGGCGAACCATGATCACCTGCCGCCCCTCTTCCTTGGCCCACTTTGCGGCCAGGTCGGCGTCGAAGGCCACCTGCCCAACCGCCGCGCCAGGCGACACGTTGAGTCCGCTGGCGAGCAAGCGTCCGGCGTCTTTGGCATCTTCCTTGGCCTGCAGATCGAATTGCGGGTGCAGGAAGAAATCCACCTGCGCCGGCGATACGCGCATCACGGCCTCTTTCTTGTCGATCAAGCCCTCTTCAGCCATGTCCACCGCGATGCGCACCGCGGCCTGGGCCGTGCGCTTACTATCCCGCGTCTGCAGCATCCACAGCTTGCCACGCTCGATGGTGAACTCTACGTCCTGCACTTCGCGATAGTGCTGCTCCAGCTTGGCGCAGATCCCGCCCAATTGAGCGAAGGCTGCCGGAAGATCGCGTTCCATCTCGGCGATGGGCTTGGTCTGGCGAGTGCCGGCCACTACGTCCTCACCCTGGGCATTGATCAAATAATCGCCTTCGATCTCCTTGATGCCAATGGAAATGTCGCGCGTGGCCGCCACCCCCGTGCCTGAATCTTCGCCCATGTTCCCGAACACCATCGTCTGGATGTTTACCCCGGTTCCCAGATCATGAGCGATTCCTGCCGCATTGCGGTAGTCTACCGCGCGCTTCCCATTCCAAGATTTGAAAACCGCTTCCGTGGACATGCGCAGGTGCACGAGCGGATCCTGCGGGAAATCCAGGCCGGTCTGCTCCTTCACGATGGCCTTGAACTTCTCGGTGATCTCCATCCAATCCTCGGCCGTGAGACCGGCGTCAGTCTCGACCCCACGCGTCGCGCGATAGGCGGTGATCACTTTCTCGAAGGGTTCGTCCGGCACGCCCATGACAACCGCACCGAACATCTGCACCAAGCGCCGGTAGGAGTCGTACACAAAGCGAGGATCGCCAATGAGCTCGCTCATCCTCTTGGCGGTCTGGTCGTTGAGCCCGATATTCAGCACCGTGTCCATCATCCCCGGCATCGAGAACTTGGCACCCGAGCGGCTGGATACCAGCAGTGTATTCTCGGGATCCCCAAATTTCCTGCCGGTCTTGTCCTCGACCTTCTTCAGTGCGCTTAGAACCTGATCCCACATATCGTCGGGGAACTGGTCCCCGGCCGCCAGATAAGCATTGCAGGCTTCGGTGGTGACCGTGAAGCCCGGCGGCACGGGAACGCCCGTCCGCGTCATCTCGCCCAGGTTGGCGCCCTTGCCTCCCAATAGCGCCCGAACGCCCTCCCAGGAGCCCATTCTTGTTTCAGCTTCATCG
>DAOVIK010000402.1 GCA_030673735.1 Anaerolineae bacterium | reverse complement strand
TAGAGGATACCGTTCCGGGTTTCCTCGACGGGATGCGCAAGGCGATCAAATCCTACAAGCCTGAGGATTCATCCAGCGGAGAGCCCTCACGTCCGAGCTAATTCCAACATCTTTCGCCTTGCTGAGTGGCAAATGATAAACCTCCGAATGCATGAGGCTTTCGGAGGTTTATTCGTGTTCTTGATGCCGGGGAGTGTCTGTCGGCGAGGAATCTAGACCCGGTAGCCGAATATGCCGAGGATCCCGGGTCCCCCGTGTACTGCGAGCGATGCCACGAGATCGTGCACCATGATCTCGTTCAGATTGAATTCGCCCTTCAGCCTTTCAGCAAGTTCCTTGCCTTCATCCGGTATGGCAGCGTGGAGGATTGCCAGATTAACCGGATCTGATACACCTAGCTTTTCCTTCATGTACACAACCAGCCGGTCGACGGCCTTGCCCCGTGTGCGAATCGACTCGCCAGCCTCGAGGATCCCATCATTCAGATAGACGATGGGTTTTAAGTTGATCAGCGCTCCGATCGCGCCTTTGAGCGCGCCCACGCGTCCACTCATCTGCAGGTATTTAAGCGTAGCTGGCGTAAAGACCAAGAAGGATCGATCTCGGATTTCGGTCAGGCGAGCTACGATTTCATCCCGACTCTTGCCGGCCTCGATGGCGTCTACAGCTTCCTTGACCATCCATCCAGTGCCTAGCGTAATGCTCAGCGAATCGAAGACCTCGACATCGGCCTCCGGGACCATGGACTTTGCCAAGATGGCCGAATCGTGCGTGCCGCTGTGCTTGCTGGTGATGACGATCACCAGAATCTGATGCCCGTCCTTGCTCAGCTCCCTGTAGTAGTCTGCGAACACACCGGGAGTCGGCTGGGAGGTCGTCGGGATGATGCCCATTTCATCGATCTTGCGGTAGAACGTTTCCCGATCGATCTCCAGATTCTCTAGGTATGTATCGTTTCCGAACTGAATTGCAATCGGGGCAACGCGAATGTCGTGCTTCTTCAGGTAATCGTCAGGAAGGTTCTGAGTACTGTCAACTATGATCTTGATCATCGGCCTCCTCTTTCGTGATCGGATAGGGCGCACAGTGTGCGCCATACGCCAGGCATGGCGTTTCACGTCTCTTCAATGGGGCTGTATCTCTGCCTCTTTTCAGATGCAATCGCGGCTTCACCCACAGCTAAGCCAGGACCGACTCCCGTTGGTCCATTGAAGACAGTGGGCATGTCCGTGCGATTCCCGTCGAACATAGGAACCCCATTCTTGTGATTCTTCCTCGGTTGGAAATGGGGGGATTTCTCTGAGGTTGCTATGCCAGCAAGGACTCGAGGACTGCCCTGGATTGGGCTTCGATCTCCGCGTGGAGGCTTTTGCCGTGGGAATCCATGGTCACGACCGCGGGGAAATCGACCACTTCGATCTCCCACATTGCTTCAGGGACTCCGAAGTCCAGCTTGCGCACGCCCCGAACCTTACGCACGGATTGGGCAATCAGCGAGGCCGCACCGCCGATGGCATGCAGGTACACCGCAGGAACTTCTTGGCATGCAGCCAGCGTCTTGTCCGCCATGCCTCCCTTGCCGATCACGGCCTTGAGATTGAAATGGCGCATGACATCGCCCTGGTAGGGTTCCTCTCGGATTGAGGTGGTTGGTCCTGCTGCCACGAAGCGGTAATCGCCCGTGTCCAAGCCGGCAACAACCGGCCCGCAGTGGTAGATCGCACCCCCATCAAGGATTGGCCGAATGGCCTCGTATACCTTTTTGTCGTCGTCCACCGGCTGGCGGCTCTCTTCGATAAAGGTCTCGATCATCCATTTATGAACCGTATCTCGCCCGGTCAGCATCACGCCGGAAAGCAGGACAGGATCGCCCATGTTGAGCTCGCGGATTTGATCATCGGAGATGGGAATGGAGAGTTTGCGCATCCTGACCTCCATTATTCGTAGCGAGTGCGGC
>DAOVIK010000139.1 GCA_030673735.1 Anaerolineae bacterium | reverse complement strand
TGATTGTCAGGAGACCCACACTTGGCAAGTAGTGATCCCCCACAATCGTCCAAGTTCCTCCAATCATAAATGCGCCGATCAGGTATAAGAATCCCACTGCTGTTCGATTGCCTTCATCGATAACCAACGACCGACCCAAGACAGTCCAGGAGCTGTCAATCCTTAGTGATAAGCTTCCCATCGAGAATGGATCATCAATTGGAATAATCAGCACAAGAATCGCCAACAACGCCGCGCCACCTACAGCCACCACAGTCGAGGTGACTCGCCGCTCTCTCAGCAAGCCAACCGCCACCGCCAGAATTACTGTAGATATGCTCAGGATCAACGGCGCGCTCATGGTCTTCCGCCTGATCGCAGCACAGCAGCCCCCACGACAAGGTAACTTACAATAATCGCAATGCCAATGTGCACCGCCGCCATCAGCGCCAATACCGCAAGCGAAGGCTCTACTGCGACATACAGGATTTCAAATCCTGCCAATGCGGTCAACAATCCCATCCCGACTCGAAAAGGCTCCTCCGATATTCCCAAATGCAGTAGTCCAAGGCTCAGGAGCAGCATTGCCCCCGATGTGGCGGACAGGCTCACACTGCCAGGTAGCAGCATCCACCCTCGTTCTGCCAATCCCCATGCAGATGCGCTCACCAGCAAAACGGCAATTACCCGAAATGCTATCCCTGACGGCAGGCCTTCCCTCTCTACGATTTCGCTTTCATGCCCCACGCGCATGATGCTCAGCGCCAGCACCGCACAAGCCATCATTCCCCCGACAAGCTTTACAGCAGAGACTTGTATCGGTAATGAGATTGCTGACAGCCAAGTCAGCGCAACATATACACATGCCAGCATCAAGAGCATCCATCGACGATCGTTCAATACAATCACCAACGCTCCTGCCACCAGCGCCAGTATTGCAGCTATCGCGGCAAAGTCGCGCAGCCATATCATTGTGATGCTCCAGCAATGACCAATTGCACCAGCAGTATGATAACGAACACCCAAAGCATGGCACCTTCACCTTCAAGGATGCCGCCGATCCCTCTCAATGAGCTAGAGACCCACCGCAAACTTCCTTCTGCGGCATTTAAGACCGATCCCATATGCAGCCTGTCGACAACTCCGCGCGCCCTTTGCCACGTGACCCTATCCACGCGCCGTATCAAACTAACGATTCCAACTGCGCCCCCAATTGTCAGCAATGTGACCACAATCGCACGAGCGCCACCCGCTAATTCGGCTCCACCTCCCACGGCCAATCCAACTCCAACTGGCAATATCAGCGCCGCGGCATATAGCAATCTCGCAAGGTCATCCACGTACCAAGCTTCAACCTTCTTGAACACGTCCCGCAATATCCCAGCCGCCAGCATCGCCAAGCCTATCGATCCCACTATCGCAACCCAAAGATTGATGCCCAGTCCCATAGCATACGATATTCCCTGCACCAGAAGCGCCCCCGCTCCCCATACAGGCATTGCCATGATCAATACTGCGAATGCAGGAAAGACGCGGTGCCATGGCGTATGAACGCGGAAGATGGAACTTAGCGTTCCCACAACAAGCATCACCAAGATTGCCGATAGGAGAGGCGCCTCAAATCTTGCCGGGACTACCGTTGATGCCATTATTCCCAAAAAGGCCATTCCGAAAGTGAGAAAGCGTTGGCGATCCTTCGTCTCATCCTCAATCACCCAGCGCGCCCCACAGATTAATAGACCAATCGCGCTCCCTACTCGCAGCCAATTCTCGATCTCCGGTGGTATTCCAAACGCAAATTGCCGTGCTAGGATGACAAGCGCCGCGGCTGGAGAAAGGAAGCTCCTCAATGTCGCGGTCGCGTCATCAACCCCAGGCAACCCCGCCAAGCTGTAGTCGAGCCTTGCTAACCCCAGTCTTAAGACAACTGCCAACACGAGAAGTGCTGTTGCCCACTTATTGACCAGAGGTATGGCTAAATCATCCATCCCTCCCGCTGCACCGCTCGCAATTGCGGCTCCGATAACAGCCAAGATTCCCGAAGCATCGACGGTGACGCGTGCCAGCAAGCTAGATATCGAGGCATCGTCTTTCGCGCCATTCAGCCCGGATATCAATGTCACCAGGTCAATCATCGCCCAGCTCAACGCAATCGTCAGCAGGTTGGCGGACTGCATAGCTATCAACGCTAAGGCGCAATATACGAGCCCTATAGCGCCAAACCGGAACTCTCTGTCAGCCAACCTGAGTACCGTGGACAGGATCACAGTCAGCAGAACGGTCGTTCCCGCGATGATCGGCCGGGCATTGATTACATCGAATCTGAGTTCGATTTGAGCTGCGAAAAGATCGAGGGGGCGCCAAACGGAGATGCTTGCCTGCAAAGGCACCGCCCTCGCAAGGAGCATGCTGCTCAACCAAGCTGAAAACGCTGCCACCGCAGCAATGGCCCAGCTGAGCCGCGCAGGGCGCCTGCGCATCAGCCACATCAACAGCGCTCCCCCAAAGAGGATCAGGATCGGCAAAATGGCCAATTTCAGCTCCGATGCTTGCATCGCATAGAATGCGATCTAGGATACCATGATCCCTCCACAAAGGCGCCCTGTTCAAACGCATGCTATACTTGGGCATCATGCCAGCTAATCACGATTTATGAACTCCATATGGCAACGATGCCAACAGCTAGGGCATTCTCCATTGCTGCTTTCGACGTTTCGATCTCATTCAAAATATCGCAGATACACAACATCCAACGCATCAGTTCTTGTCATTCGATGCACCTGTTTCAGTCACACCTCGTCTAATCAGCTAGACCATCAATGCTCGGTTTCTGGCCATAGAGGTGGGGTTTCCTGTACATGAGTTCATGGAGCGGTCGAACCCTAAACGATATTCAAATCCTCAAGTTGATTGGGCGGGATGCCTTTGTTGAAACGTACGCTGGGCAGCTCCAATCCACCGAGCAGCGCGTTCATGTGAAGATCATCTATTCCGATCTGAGCGATCATCCCGACACCCTCGACTTGCTCAAGGCAGAAGCTCTGCCTTTGACCAACCTAGACCATCCCAACATCAATAATATCCTCAGCTTTGACGTCGTGGATGGGCAACCCTTTTTCGTCCATGAGCTTCTTGACGGTTTTCCGCTTTCTGATTACCTGAAGGATCTATCCAAGCGGGGAGTCCTCCTCCCACTTCATGTGGTCGCTCGACTACTACGGCCGATAGCCTCTGCCATTGATTACGCTCATGCGCGCGGGGTTATCCATCGCGATATTGTGCCGGCCAACATCATTCTGCGCCGCGGACCTTCAGCTGCATTTTCCTCCATACCATTGCTTCACGACTTCCATCCTGTTGTAACCAACTTCAGCATCGCTCACATCCTCAGCACACCGCTTGGCCCTGCTGAGGGTATCACCATCGCTACTCCCGCATACTTGAGTCCTGAGCAGGCCAAGGGCAACAACGTTGATAAGAGATCAGATATCTACTCCCTTGGTGCCCTTCTTTACGAGCTTCTGCTGGGCGCTCCCCCGGTCCTTCCTTCGGCATCTCTCGCCGATTCAGCCCCTCACAAAGAGGAGATCCAAGAAGCGCGCCCTCCATTAGGCGGCATGTCTCCCTCAGTAGCCAAGGTCGTTATTCGGGCCATGGCCAAGGATCCCGATAAGCGTTACCAGCGCGGGGTTGATTTGGTGGATGATTTCGAAGAGGCAATTCGACTCGAGCCGATCCTTTCAATGCCGACAAGAAATTGGACCGTCTCACCATCACATCCAACAATGCAAATGAAGAAGCCACCCAAGCCCCGCCGCCGCTCCGCCGTCACGTTGATCACGATCATCATCGCCATAATCGTGCTGGTAGCACTTTGCATCCTCGCCTATATCGGATGGCGGATCATCAGCGATCTCGGACTATCCTTCACTCGATTGCATCGTTTCGCTTTGATGTCGATCTTCACTCTCAACCTCATGGACATGCCACATGACCAAATCCAAGACCGTCGTCCTTGATGGTCACAATCTCTCCCTCGCGCAAGTAGAATCCGTTGCTCGCAAAGGTGCAGACGCCACTCTCCACAAGCGAGCGCTCAAACGTGTTCAAGATTGTTCCAAAACCGTTGCTGATCTCTTAGCTTCCGATGAGCCCGTGTACGGCGTGAACACAGGATTCGGTCTCTTCGCGGATCACAAGATCGCATCCGAGGATGCGATAGCCCTTGCAAGAAATCTCATCGTAAGCCATGCCTCAGGCGTCGGCCCACCTTTCCCCGAAGATGTCGTTCGCGCAGCCATGCTCATACGGGCTAATACGCTTGCCCTAGGTCATTCCGGGACACGGCCCGCGATAATATCCACTCTGCTTGAAATGCTCGTCAAGGGAGTCACGCCCGTTGTTCCCTCTCAGGGATCTCTCGGCTCATCCGGTGATTTGGCCCCCCTTTCCCATCTCGCGCTCGTTCTTTCATCCGATCCGGCAGATCCAGGAGCTGAGCCCACGGGTGAGGCTTGGTACGAAGGGCAACGGCTCTCTGGATCTGAAGCCATGCAGCGCGTCGGTATTCAGCGCATTTGCCTGCAGGCCAAAGAAGGTCTTGCCCTTACCAACGGCGCTACTTTCTGCATCGCATTGCTGACGCTTGCATGCATAGACAGCCGCAGATTGCTAAGGATCGCCGAGATCGCGACCGCCATGTCGCTCGAAGCCATTCTTGGGATTTCTGCTGCATTTGATGAACGCCTGCATGCCTCTCGATCTCATCCTGGCCAAATCAGAGTCGCCGAGCAGATACGTGCACTTACTTCCGGAAGCACGCTCATCGATAGCACCAATCATGTTCAGGACGCATACAGTCTGCGCTGCGCGCCCCAAGTTCAAGGACCAGCATGGGAGATCCTCGAATATTCCGAGCAAGTTGCCGCGCGTGAACTGAACGCTGCTACCGACAACCCGCTCTTCTTCGATGGTCAAGCGCTTTCCGGAGGTAATTTCCATGGAGAGCCCATCGGATTGACTGCCGACTTCCTCAAGATTGCACTTTCCGAGGTCGGCGCTATCTCCGAACGGCGCGTCTCCCGTCTTACAGACCATAACCACAGCCGAGGGCTTCCGCCGATGCTGGTCCCCATTGCGGATCAGGCAGGCCTTCAATCGGGCTTGATGATGCTTCACTACACAGGCGCCTCTCTTGCGCTCGAGAATCAGGCTTTGGCTGGCCCTGATTCCATACGCTCGCTTCCGACGTCAGCCGGGCAGGAGGATCTCAACGCAAATGCGACCACCGCCGCTCGCCATCTTGCGGCTTTGATCACCAACCTGCGTCGAATTCTGGCCATTGAGCTGATCGCCGCATCTCAAGCATTGGACATCCGCCTGCAAAAAACTCCTGATGCGAGCCTCGGCGTTGGGACACGCGCAACATTGAACGCCATTCGCAAGGTCCTACCGCTTTCGACAAAAGATCACGCAATATCCCCGGATATTGAGACCGTCGAGCAGATCATGCTCAATGGTGAGATAGTTAAGGCC
>DAOVIK010000385.1 GCA_030673735.1 Anaerolineae bacterium | reverse complement strand
TCTCATCTCCAACGCCAGGACGGACGTCAAACCAGTGAATACGCGCATCGTCGGGTTTGAACCAGTTCGCCTGTCTGCGAACGAACTGCCTAGTGGCGCGGCGAATTTCTGTCACGGCCTCTTCTTCACTGATTTCCCCCTTCAGAAAGCGTACAATCTGCCGGTACCCGATGGCCGACATGGCCGGAATCTCGGGGGAAACGCCGCGAGCCAGTAGGCCGCGCACTTCATCGACAAGCCCGGCCTCCATCATGGCATCGATTCGTGTATCGATGCGGGCGTAGAGCTCCTTGCGCGGCATATGAAGGCCTATGCGCAAATCGAATAATCCGCTCGGCTCCTTCTTGCGGACCTGTGATGGTGGAAGGCCGCTGGCATGGTAGATCTCCAAAGCCCGCACGACGCGCCTTACGTTGCGGTAGTCGATGCGCTCCGCAGACTCCGGATCGATCTCCTGCAAGCGATCATGCAACGCTTGCGGGCCCTCGTCATCGGCAATCTTTTCCAACTCTCGGCGCAAGGTTTCATCCTTGCCGGGAGGCACCCAGCCTTCCAGCAGCGCCGTCAGATATTGCCCTGTGCCGCCGACGAGCAGCGGGAGACGCCCTCGCACGTCGATCTCACGCAGCACTTGCTTCGTTGCAGTGATGTACTCAGCCAGGCTCCAAGGGGTTTGTGGATCGGCCACATCGATGAGATGGTGCGGGATGCGCTTGCGCTGTGAAGGCGTTGGTTTGGCAGTGCCGATATCCATGCCGCGATAGATCAGCCGCGAATCCGCCGAGATGATTTCGCCCCTCAACTCCTCAGCAAGCCGGATGGCCATATCGGTCTTGCCGACGGCTGTTGGTCCCAGCACCACAACCACTGGAATCGACACGGGTTCGCTCACGAATCATCCTCACTGCCAACCGCGAACTCGTAATGCTCCAGCCGCCGAACACCTTGAGTCAAGGTTCCGTCAATGGCCACCACATCTATTCGCCAATCGGCCTCCAGCTTCCCCTGCTCTTCTAGAAAAGCCCACGCCGCCCTTCTCAGGCGGCGTTGCTTGGTGCTTGTGAGGGCTTCCTCTGGACTACCGAAGGTCCGGCTGCCTCGCGCTTTGACCTCCACGAAAACCAGCCATTCCCCCTGCTTGGCCACGATGTCGAGTTCACCTTCCGGTGTATGGACGTTGCGCTTGAGGATCTGATAGCCCCGCGAAACCAAGTACTCGGAGGCGATCTTTTCCCCCCACGCCCCTAAGTCACGCCGAGAGCGAGACACGGGTTACTCGCAGAACATGCTCCGCGACCTGCTTTGCAGCAAGTGGACGACCAAGCTCTTTCGCCTGCTGCTTCATTCTCATGACCAGCGACGGATTGTCAACACAGCGCTTAAGAGCACTTACAACGTCCGAGGGGCTTTCTCCGCTCAGGGCGCCACCGTGGCGGGCCAGGAATTCAACGTTGGCTTGCTCTTGACCCGGTCCCGGGCGGAAGAGGATCATGCAAGTTCCGCTGGCCAATCCCTCTGAGACTGCGAGTCCGCCCGGCTTGGTGATCAAGATGTCATGCTCGGCCATCAGAACGTGGATGTCATCTACGAGGCCCAGTATGTTGGCCTTCAAGCCTCTCCTGTTCACTCGCCTGTTGAGCCTCCGGCGCAGGGATCGAGATTTTCCCGTGACGATCGTTAGTTGGAGGTTCCCAAGCTTAAGCTCATGAATGGCGTCGACCAGCGCAACCAGGTTCTGGTTCAGGCCCACATAGGCTCCTGTTTGAAGCCCTCCAACCATTACGAGGACCTTCAGGCCGTTGGCGATCTCAGATATGGATTGGGCCGCGAATTGCTCAAAGCCACGCCGAATCGGTATCCCTGTGACGTGCACGCTGTCAGGATTAACTCCCCGATAAATCAGTGTTTGGCGAATATCTTCATGCGCCACGAAGTAGCCATCCACCCCGCTTGTCGGCCAGAACCTGTGCACTCCCCAGTCCGTAACCACGCCGAACACCTGCAGAGGCAATCTCCCCCGTTCCTTGAGAGCGGTAGCCAGCACGCATGGCAACACATGAGTAGCGACAACAACTTGCGCTTCGTGGGCGATTATCGCCTCTTCGACGGGCTTTTGCAGCACTCCAACTTCCAGCATGCGATGC
>DAOVIK010000199.1 GCA_030673735.1 Anaerolineae bacterium | reverse complement strand
TTCGGAGGAATCGCCTCCAGCATTTCTGGGCAAGGACGTCGGCGCAATCAGTGTTGTCGAGAAAGAGAGAAACGGCGGAGACGATCTATTGCGCCGGGTGCGCGTGTCTCTAGGAGCGATCAAACATATCAACCTGGATAAGGTCAGGCGCGCAGGGGGAGCGGTCGCGCGTTGGCTGGCCAAGCACGAGGTGCAGAGCGCGGGCATCGATATGAAGACCATTGATGCCCTTGAAATTGAGGGAGCTCGAGACGCGCTTTGTGAAGGATTGCTCTTGGGGGACTTTCGATTCGAACGCTATCAATCCAGCACCCCTGACAGACCTGCGATTGAAGTTTCCCTGCTAACCGATGATAGAGGGGATGATCTCGCCAAGACGGCGGCGGACGCGAGTGCCATCGTTGATGCTGTGAATCTGGCGCGCGCATGGGCGCATGAGCCGCCAAATGTGCTCAATCCGGCGACGCTCGCCGAATGGGCGCAGCAAATGGCCTCAGAAAGCGATCTGCAATGCAAGGTATTGGAAGATCAGGAGTTGAAGGAGTTAGGAGCGGAAACCATTCTAGCCGTGGGTGGGGGAAGTAGCGTACCGCCGCGCTTGATCATTCTCGAGTGGCCCGGAAGGCCGAAGCGCTCTGATGGCAAGCCAGTGATCCTGGTTGGCAAGGCGATCACATTTGATACTGGCGGCTACACGCTCAAGACGCGTGCGGGTCTGATCGGTATGAAGTTCGATAAGTGCGGCGGAATGGCAGTGATCGGAGTTCTGAAAGCCGCCGCGGCGCTGTCGTTGAAGAAACCTGTCATTGGCATCATCGCTGCGGCAGAAAACGCCATTTCAAGGGGGGCCTACCGGCCCAACGACATCATCACCACGCTCTCGGGCAAGACCGTGGAGGTCATAAGCACGGACGCTGAAGGCCGGCTGATACTGGCGGATGCCCTTGCCTATGCCCAGCAGAATTACAAGCCAAGCGCGCTCATCGACATCGCCACGCTGACGGGAGGCGTCGTGACCGCGTTGGGGACGGTTCGTGCTGGCATCATGTCCAACCACGACGCGCTGGCTCAGGCGCTCCAGGATGCCGGCCGGCGGACACATGAACGGCTGTGGCGATTGCCGCTGGACGACGATTATTTCAAGCAGATCAAAGGCTCTGACAGCGATATCAAGAATTCAGGCGGGATGATCGCGACCCCGGTTATCGGCGGGGTGTTCCTCAAGCAGTTCGTGGAGGACGGCGTTCCGTGGGCGCATATCGATATCGCGGGTGTGGCTACGACGGGGAGAGGGCAACCCGGCGTTTCAAGGAAAGCCACCGGTTTCGGAGTGCGGTTGCTCGTCGATTATCTGAGAGCGCTTGAAGCCTGATAGTAGCCACGTCGAGGCTCGTTTGACTGCTTACGAACCAGATTAATCGCGGCTACGCAAGTGCGGATATAGAAGTACCTCGCGGATGTTCGGCTGATCGGTCAATAACATAACCAACCGGTCCACGCCCATACCAAACCCACCGCAAGGCGGCATGCCGTAGCGCATGGCGCGGAGATAATCCTCATCCATCGGATGGCGTTCTTCGTCATCCGCTTCGTATTCGCGCCCCATCTCGAGAAAGCGCTGCTCCTGGTCGAGCGGATCGTTCAGCTCGGTGAAGGCATTGCAGATCTCGAATCCAGCGACAAATCCCTCGAAGCGCTCCACTGTGTTTGGATCGTCCGTCTTGCTCTTGGCTAAGGGAGAGATGTCGCGCGGGTAATCGTAGATGAACGTGGGTTGGATCAGGCGCGGCTCGACGTAGTTGACGAGAAGCGATTCGATTAATTGCCCTCGCGTAGCCCCAGCCTTGGGCTCGTGATCACGCGCCAATATCAACTCTCGCAAGCTCTCGGCGTTCGGATGCTCTCCAATGTCGACATCAGCAAACTCCAACAACGCTTGCTGAAGCTGGATTCGATTCCAAGGGGGCGTCAAGTCGATCGAGTGACCCTGATACTCGATCTTCGAGCTTCCGACAGCCTGCTCTGCCGCGAAAGAGACCATCTGCTCGGTCAGCTCCATGACCTGGTTGTAATCGGCATAAGCGATGTAGAACTCCACCTGCGTAAACTCGGGATTGTGCTTGTAAGAAACGCCCTCGTTGCGGAAATCGCGCCCGATCTCATATACGCGCTCGAGGTTTCCCACGAGGAGGCGTTTCAGGTAGAGCTCGAAGGAAATGCGGAGATAGAGATCTTGATGAAGCTGGTTGTGGTGCGTGATGAATGGCCGCGCCGCCGCGCCGCCGTAGATCGGCTGCAGGACCGGCGTTTCGACTTCGAGAAATCCCCGCTCATCGAGAAACTCACGCAGCGCATGCACGACACGCGCCCGAGCTCGAAACACTTCGCGGACGTCTTCATTGACCGCCAGATCGACGTAGCGCTGGCGATAGCGTGCTTCGGGATCGCGGAAGGCGTGATGCACGACGGGCTTGCCATCTACGATTTCTTCCTTGGGTGTCGGCAATGGCGTGATCGCCTTGGCCAGCATGCTGTACTCGGTCACCTGCAGAGTTATCTCGCCGGCGCGTGTGCGCATCATCGTGCCTTCCGCCTGCACGAAATCTCCCAGATCGAAGGCCTCGTTGAAGAGCTTCAGGCGCTCCTCACCGAGATCATCAAGGCGAAGATAGATCTGCAGCTTGCCGTGCTCGTCTTCGATGTGGGCGAAAGTGGACTTGCCCATCTTCCGCACCGACCGCAATCGGCCCACTGCAGCAACCTTGACTTCTTCGCCCTTGGGGGCCGCTTCGAAGGCTTCGATGGCTTGAGATGTGGTGTGTGTGCGCGTGGCGCGGTGGGGATATGCTTGCATGCCCGCCTTGCGCAAATCCTCCAGCTTCTGCAGTCGAACGCGTTCCAGTTCACTCAGCTCTGCCATGTCCATCTTCCTTGGGAAGGCCGGTGCGTGTCGTGCGGTTGGTGGTGCTATTGAATACGTTGGCCTTCCCGTATGGGGCTAGTTTACATGAAAAAGCCCCGCGCGAGCCAGGCTGCGCGGGGCGCGAAGAAACGATCCCCGTGTTCACTTGATCTTTACAATGCGGAATTGCAGCGTGCCGGCGGGGGCCTGAACCTCGACTTTATCCCCGACCTTCTGATCCAACAAAGCCCTTCCCAGCGGAGATTCGTTGGATATCAAGCCTTCCTTGGGATTGGCTTCCGCGGCGCCGACGATTCTGTATTCCTCTGCTTTCTTGCGGTCTTCCTTTACCGTGACCGTGCTGCCAACCCGCACTTGATCCTTGGAGCCGCCGCGCGCAATGACTTGAGCTTGAGCGATAATGTGATCAAGCTCGAGAATCCGACCTTCGACAAACGCCTGTTCGTTCTTGGCGGCCTCGTATTCGGCGTTTTCGATCAATTCCCCGTCTTGCATGGCCTCATGCAGGCGGAGCGCGACCTCTTTTCGCTTGACAGTAATCAGGCCCTTACGCTCTTCCTTGAGCTTCTTGAGGCCTTTTGAAGTCACATAAACAACGTTGCCAGCCATGACAATCCTCGTGATCGTTCCGTCATCATTCTCGTATTGCGCCGCTTGAGCACATAAAAAGCGCGCTGAGAGTGTACTCTCAGCCCGGTGCTCCTATAACAGGGGCATGTTAGCATAATTTGATCTTCATGTCTAGGCGTCGAAGAGTACCGCACTGGGAGTACTCCTGGGCGCTGGCTGGAATCTCCATGAAGATGTGTCTGTGTGAGGTATCCGGGCCGGGAGTACCGCTTGGTCCGAATAGAATCAGGTCTTCTCGATCAGCTTCAGACCCCCAACCGCGTCGTGGTAGGCCTGCAGCTCTTCTCGTACCGCATTGTCGGAGTCCCAGAAGGATGAGATCTGCGAGCGATACTCGAGCATTGCCGCATGCCAGGAATCGATTTCAACCTCGTTCAATTTGAGAACGTGCTCGACTCCACGTGGCTCCGGAAACTCGGGAGGAACGACTCTATCACGAAAGGCATAGGGCATGTCACGGTAGAAGAAGAGGGATCGCTCGAGATGCTCCGCCGCCAATCGGGTCAGGCGGTGATCGACATGCCCTCCGATTGCTAGGGGGACATAGACGCAAGCATACGTTGGGCAATGCGAGCTCAAGGACAGGGCAAGCTCTTGCGGCAGTTCGCTTTCTGCGGGATTGAGCGGACCGAAGATGTCGTCGAAAGTCGGGTAGATCGGCTCCGACGAGTTGA
>DAOVIK010000326.1 GCA_030673735.1 Anaerolineae bacterium | reverse complement strand
GCTCGGGTAAATCTGTATGCATCGTGAGCCTGACCGCAAGCCTGATCGCCAACAATACGCCGGAAGAATTGCGACTGGTCTTGATCGATCCCAAGATGGTGGAGCTCGTGCGTTTCAACGGCCTCCCGCATTTGCTGGGCAAGGTGGAGACCGAGCTCGATCGGATAACCGGGGTGCTGCGCTGGTGCACGAAGGAAATGGACAGACGCTACCGCACGCTGGAGGCCGCGCGAGCGCGCGACATCGATGACTACAACAAGCGCCTATCTCGCAGGAGACGAGCAGAGCGCATGCCGCGCATCGTAGTCATGATCGATGAACTTGCCGATCTGATGATGATGGCTCCCGATCAAACCGAACGAACATTGGTGCGCCTGGCGCAAATGGCGCGCGCCACTGGCATTCATCTGGTTTTGGCCACGCAGCGCCCAAGCACCGACATTCTGACTGGATTGATCAAGGCCAATTGCCCGGCGCGGATCTCCTTTGCCACGGCCGCGGGCGTGGATTCTCGCGTGATCCTGGACACGCAGGGCGCGGAAACCCTGCTCGGACGCGGCGATATGCTCTATCTCTCTCCGGAAGCAGCGTCACCTGTACGTCTGCAAGGGGTTTTCGTCAGTGATCGTGAAGTCGAGGCGCTGGTCGATTACTGGCGGGCGAGCGTTAGCATGGAAGCCGGCGAACCGCTTGGGCCGGCTCCTTGGGAAGAGATGCTCGAGCGCCAGGAAGCGCTGCAAGATCGGGACGAGATCTTGGAGCAAGCCATTGAGGTGGTGAAGCAGAGCGGGAAGGCAAGCGCCTCCTTGCTACAGCGGCGACTGCGTATCGGCTACCCGCGTGCGGCGCGCCTCATGGATGAGCTCGAGGAGTTAGGCGTGATCGGCCGATCGCAGAAAGGCGGTCGTACGCGGGAAGTCCTGATTGGCAAGGACGATGATCCCCTGCGCAGCAAGGAAGCCGAACACAACTCGGAAGATCGTCTTGACTCAGATTAGGCGCCGGGTTAGCATTGCGGAACTTCGCGCCTCAAGGAGACCTGAATGCAAGTAGAACCATCCACAGAGGAAAGCCGCCGAACGCTCACCGAGTCCTTGAGGGTTTTCTTCAAGTGGTTCCTGGATCCGGTAGCCGGCTTCTTAAATAGGCTGGGACTGTATCCCAACACATTGACCCTCTCGGGGCTTATCGGAACCGCGGTAGGTTCCTTTTTTGTGGCGCGCGGCAATTTCCTGGTGGGAGGCTTGATCCTGCTCGCCATTGGCCCGGTCGACGCCCTCGACGGTGCCATGGCGCGATTGCGCGGCGAGGCCTCCGACTTCGGTGCCTTTGTCGACTCGGTCACGGACCGCTATTCGGATCTCATCATCATCGGCGGCCTTCTGGCCTATTACTTGATTGAAGGGAATTCACTGCTGGCCGGATTGGCCTTCGTAACCGCGGCCGGAGCGGTCATGGTGTCCTACACCAGAGCACGCGCCGAATCCTTAGGATTCGAAGCCAAGGTCGGGATTATGACGCGCCTCGAGCGCTACGTCGTGCTAATTCCCTCGATTGTGCTCGGGTATCCGCAAGTTGGCCTGGCCATCGTGGCTCTTCTGGCCAATATCACCGCGCTGCACCGGATATTGTATGTGCGCAGCCAGGCGCGGAGACGCTAAAGGAAACTGCTCATGAGCATTGATTCCTACGGTATCCACATTGGTTTTCTGTACTTTCGCTTCTACGGCATGATCATCATGGCCGGCGCACTCATCGCAGCCCTGATAGCGCGTCGGCTCATTAAGGAAACCGGGAAGGATCCGGAGTTAGTTTGGGATGCGTTGATATGGATCCTGGTCCTGGGAGCGATCGGCGCGCGCCTTTGGCACGTCTTCACGCCGTCGAAAAGCATGATTGAGGCCGGAATCACCACCAGCTACTATCTCACACACCCTCTTGAAATCATCATGACTTGGCAAGGCGGATTGGGTTGGCCCGGTGCTCTTATTGGCGGCTTCCTTGGATTATTCATCTTTGCCCGGCGCAAGAAGGTGTCTTTGGGCGAGCTGGCAGATATCGGCGCGCCCGGCGTTGCGCTGGCGCACGCCATCGGCCGCTGGGGCAACTTCATCAATCAGGAGTTGTATGGCCCACCGACGGACCTGCCTTGGGGGATCTACATCCGCCCGGAAAACCGGATGCAGGAGTACAGTCAGTTCGAGCGCTTTCACCCGCTCTTCCTTTACGAATCGCTCTGGAACTTGGCCAACGCCGGGGTCCTGCTCTGGCTATGGAAGAACCAGCGTGATCGCCTCAAGGAGGGTGACATCTTCATCATCTACTTGATGAATTACTCATTCGGTAGATTCCTGCTCGAATTCATCCGCCTGGATTTCGTGCCGATGTTCGGTATCAACTTCAACCAGATGGTCTTCCTCGCCACCGTCATAGGGGGTGGTGTGTTTCTCTTCCTGCGGCACCGGCGCAAGCAGGAGGAGCCGGCGTAGGATCGAACGCAAGCCACAATACAGGGCTGTCCATGTGGCAGCCCTTTTTCTTGCCACTCATGATCAGTTTTACCTTGGGCAACCGGATTTGCTAGCCTTGTGCCGTCGTCCCGAGGGCTGGTTGCCTGTGCTTCATTTCCCCATCCATGCCCTATGTTCCGTCGCCGATT
>DAOVIK010000040.1 GCA_030673735.1 Anaerolineae bacterium | reverse complement strand
TTTCATAATTTCGAATTGCTCTTTCGTGGGGTCCGTTCCATGCTTGGCCTCAATCGCAGCGATGATCTCCTCCAGTGTGGCAATTTGCGGATCGCCAAGCTCTAAGTAATCTCTCGGATCCAACGCTGAAACGTCGTGCTCCCCACTGGGACTGAGCAGTCCGGCGCGCTCGTTCAAGCGTGTCGCCAGGTAGTGTGCCAGGAACCTGGTCTCCATCGTCGCACCGCCGCCGGTTGCGGCATCGAAATGCGTCGCCATATCCTCTACCGTCGTGGGTCCTAGCCAGGCCGAGTCGGTATCTATTTCTATTAGCCAAGCCTCGATCTCCTCTTGCAAGAAGCTGTTATGACGATCCCAGGTCTTCCAGAAGCCGCTCGTTCCTGCTTCCCTCTCCTCAGCGGTAACGTTTACACTTCCACGAACGTAGAGAATCTTCCCCCACATTGTCTCGCTTACAGGAACCATGAGCGCCAACGCAAAAGCGATGATAAGTACACCCACCCCTGCCAAAGAGCCTCGGATGACCCCCCTCACAGCAAAGCTCCTATACGCTGAATAAGCAGCCGGGGAACGATTCCTAGCCAACCCAGCTTGGGTATCACCAGGATTACCTTCCCAACGATTGCACCTTCGAGCACTGGATCATCGTTGACGTTGTTGGCATCACCGCGTGTGACGAAGAAGACTTCATTTTTCGTTGCTTCGACTTCGACAACCCTGTGCAGGATATAGTCCCCGCCCCTTCGGAACTGGATGATATCCCCAACTTCGATCATTTCTGGATCGCCCTCTCGGGTCACAACCAGATCACCAAGTTCCAGCGCCGGTTTCATGCTGAGGCCACTGACGATGGTAGGCCGTACGCCGAACAATCCCGCGTTGAACCACAGCATGGCCACTGCCGTTATGGACACCACAACCCAACTCGTGGAGATACCCCCCGCTTGCTCCGTTTCCGATTCGTCTTCATCAGTATCGGACACCAGCACCCCGCGCAGCAGCACCAACCCCAAGGCGGGAACAACCGTCCCTAAGAATGCGGCGACCGTCCATTGCATGTGCGGAAGAATGGGCGAGATCCATTCAAATCCATGCACAAAGCCTCGGTACACCAAAGAGGCGATCGGACCTCCTGTGAAAGCCAGGAAGGAAGCCAGTAGGCTTTCAGAAAGCCCCGGCAGCAACGTCTCCCCAACGAACATGAACCCCGTCCCCGCGTCTTCGAAGGAGCTTGGCCATGAGGTCGGCAGTTCAAGGAATGCGAAGAGAATGGTCGCCAGTGCTAATGCCAGATAAGGCCTGCGAGCGCCCAAGGATCCCACTACGCACGCCCTACTCATTTCGATAGCGACAAGCATTGCCCCTACGTGAACAAGGTTTCCCAAAAGAGCGAGTGGTTGATGCGAATAGGGAGAGTGGCCGAAGCCATAGATCAAGCCAGCGATCATGAGCGGCGCCACATGGAAAGAGCCCGCCAGCGCGCCAGAAATTGGAACCAATGATGACATGGTGGGTTTTTCTAGAACTCCTTCTCTCCATCCGATCACCGCCATCAACGCCAGGGATATCCAAAGCAGCGGCCGTACCGCGTAGGTGCTGACCGAGGCCGACAGCCGACCTACCTCGATGGAGTTGGTCATCAAGTAGATCGTTATCGCCCACCCGGCAACGTAGACCCAGGGGTAGCCAGACAGCGCTATCTCCCGCAAACGTGCGAGCACGTTGCTTATGGAGCGCTCCCTCACGCTCCGGCTGTAGATCTGTTGCCGCATGTTTGAAATCAAGTCAGTCGTACTCATCCGTCGGATCCCTCAGAAACACGTGGCCTACATCATTGGCGATCGATCTGTACATCTACCGGATCGTCGCGACTGCATGTGCCAATTCTCTCCGGGGGTGCAGGCCTCTGAAGGCCTGCACCCCACGGATCCTCCTCCCCTCCTCCTGGGGAGCCTTGCCCTCGGCGCACACAGGAGCATCAGGGTGTGCGCCGATCATCATCCATCCCTACCGCTCCTTCCTGGCGACATGACCTATGGCTCTTCATTCCACTGGTGCAGGAACAGCTCTCCATCGAAGGTCATGGTGCTGTTCTGCGTAGCGGTCTGAAGAATGTGGAATTCAAGGTCAAGCTGGTACGGGTCCGGCAAGAATGGATCGAGCTGCAGCTCGCTGCCATCGGACGGCAGACCCGAGACACAGATCTCGACATCATCCTCGCCATTTCCATCCAGGTCGTAAGCGGTAGCACCTTGGGCACACAGAACGACGGCCGTGCTCTCTATCGAGAAGGAATGGAGCAGGACCGGGATAGTGCCATTGTTGACAATGTCAAACCAAGCCGTGCAGTGGTAGCTAGGATAGCCATTGGTGATTGCCACAAACACGGTTTGAATCCCGGCCTGCTCTTGATCGTCATCCTCGGCAGCCGTTGCAAGACGGGCATCGCAACGGGCCACGGCCTTGTCGTAGTGGTCCTTCGGATCCACGCCAGTGGATTCTGGATCGCAGCTAGACCTTCCGTCGGCTGCACCATCCTTGTTGGCGTAGGTTGCGGGCGCGGTGTCTATTTCTCCTTGCGCATCGCAACCGTCTGTATCTTGGGAATCCTTGGCGGCATCATCAACTACGTCGTCGTCGTCGGTGAATGCCGCAGTAAAGGCCACATTGACCTGGCCGGTATTGACCGTCCCGTCGATGAAGAGCGTCTTGCTCCACAGGCCGTAACCCACACCGACCATCGCCAGTCCGACCACCAGCACCATCACCATCGCACCCAAGGGAAGGGCTAAACGGCGAAGTCTTTTGCCGGTGGGCGATGCACGTGTGCGCGGTGCATCCATGTTCCCCGATCGAAGCATGTTCAAGCCTCCTCAAACCGCCCTTTTTACACTGATTTCAAGGCGGCTGGGAAATGACAGAACTGCGTAGTAGTGGTTACCGGACGCTAGTCGAAGATGCCATTCTTGTTCATGTCAAGAACGATGTCTTCGCCGTTGTTCCAGTAGCCATCGCCGTCCGAGTCAAAGAACCTGAACAATGTGTAATCGATCGTGCCGCAGAACGAACCCGTGTCCAGATCGCAGTCAACACTCTGGCCAATGGCCAGATCGCCGTTCAGGTCAAGCAAGGTAGGATCATTGGCGTCGTGATCACCATCACGCGAGCCACCATAAACCGGGGCCTCGGTATGAAGGTCGTCGCCAATCGTCCAGCTTCCGGAGCCATCCTGGTCGAACATGTCCACGGCTGAGCGGTTGTCCGGCGAGCGAGCGAAGCGCGTCAGCGGATCGCCAAGCATGACCTCGGCCGCCCACGGGATGCCATCGCCAATGGTCGTGAAACCATCGGTCTCGATGCATACGTCGTGGGTTGCTCCCTGGCAACCATAGACCTCATTCCACTGGGCAAGCACGACGTGAACGTCGAACTTGAATTCCGCGTTCTGTGGTGCAGGCTGGAGTACGTGCATGTCCAGATTCATGAGCGTCGATTCGCCGGGATCGATCTGCTCCAAGAGCCTGATGTCCGTGATGTGAAGCTCTAGGTCAGGATCACCGCATCCAACAGGACCAGTGCATTGGGTTGGAAGGCCATCAATCAGATCGAGCTCATAGATCCTGCTGGGGATGGCATTGGGAACGATCACTCGTCCCTGGCCGTCAGTGATATCGATGCGCATGACCTTGACCGGGATGGTCCCATTGTTGCTGATCGGGAACCAGGCGGTGCAGTAGTAGCTAGGATAAGCATTTCTCAGCTCCACGAAGCCGAGCTGAATGCCTGGCGATGGATCAGGATCATCATCTGCACTTGGTCGAGATGCCACACAAACCGCCACGTCCTTGTTGTAGCGCGGCTTGGGATCAGCTCCACTGGCCGCCGGATCGCAGCTTGTGTTCTCGCCAACACGGCATGTGCCCGTGTCACCTGAATCCAGTAAGGGATCATCCACTTTATTGTCATCATCGGTGAATGGCGCCAGGAAGCGAGCGTTCACGTTTCCTGTCTTCACCGTCCCGATGATCGTTAGCTCCTTGCTCCACAGCCCGAAGCCGATGCCTATTGTTCCCAAGGTGATCATCAGGACCAAGAACAAGGCACCTACAGGGCGTATTCTCTTTCTTAACATCGGTCTTTCCTCCCTCATTTCGTATTGGCTTAAAACCTCGAATTCAGACCCTTCTAACTCGTTTCAAATCCCCCAATGAACCTCCTTTCCTATAGCCGCTCCCGGATAAAAACAGGACATTAGTGCTATACTTAAATACAGCAGCAAGGGTCATACCCGTGCCCCTTTTTGCTAGGCCTCGGTCGGTGGCGGCCGGCCGAGGTTGCTTATTCCCTAAGAACACAAGAAACCGGTCCTTGTGGCCGGTTTCGCTACTGGCTCTGCGGGGGCCCTGCCCTCTTTCGGGCCAGCGACCAACTCAGGCTCCCCGCTTCATCGCCTCCACACTCGCACTGGAGTGCACACTCAAATCCGCGATCATGTGCAAAGCGCTCACTATTTGCACTGGATCAGCAAGCGCTCTAACTTTCTTGGACTCCCCTCCTGAATCTGAATAATCTGAGCATCAATACTTTAGCATAAGGCAGCAACCAAAGTCAACTTGCTTGAGCGAACAAGATTTGCAGGTCGATTGGATTTCCTGCCATTATACCAGTGGGCACATGCATCGCATCAAAGTCCATGTATGCTACAATCGCCTGACCCATGCGTCTGACCAATCTCTCCCTAACGAATTTCCGCAACTTCGTGCGCCTGGAAACCGAGTTTCCACCAGGCGTGACCCTCCTTGTAGGATCGAACGCCCAAGGCAAGACTAGCCTGCTCGAATCGATTCACTATCTGACGGGAGCAGCGAATCCGCATACACGCAATGATCGCAACCTGGTCAATTTCCTAGCCCTCCAAGAGCAGCAGCCATTCGCTCGACTTGCCGCCGAAGTTTATCGCGAAGAACGATTGCAGCGCATTGAAATCCGCATCCTGATCGACAACGGATCATCCCCAGGAGAGCTCCGCGCAAGGAAGCAAGTTCTGCTCAACGGCGTCAAGAAACGCGTGCGCGATCTTTCGGGCGTGTTCAATGCCGTGCTCTTCGTGCCACAAGACCTTCGCGTGCTCGAGGGCCCTCCCAGTGAGAGGCGTCGCTACCTGGATGTTGCCTTATCCCAGGCGGATCCTGTCTACGCCCAAAACACAACTGAGTATGCCAAGGTGCTCACCCAGCGCAATGCGCTGCTCAAGCAGATCCCCGAATCCTACACCAACAGCGATCAACTCGAATTCTGGGATAAGCAGCTTGTAGACCTCGCCGCTGATCTTGTCCGCTCCAGAGCTCTCGCACTGCGCGAGCTGCAGGATCTCGCCTCTCCTTTTCACCAAGACCTCACCCGCGGAGAAGAGACGCTTCGCATCGAATACTCTCCCGCCATCGGCGATGCTTCGCCGCGTGATGGGCAATTGCCCATGTCTTTGAATGATGGGTCTGACTGGGCAACCATCCAGCGCGCAGAGATACGCAAACGCATCCTTTCGGCGCTTGAACGCTCCCGCCAGGAGGAAATCGCCCGCGGCATGACTCTCTCAGGTCCCCATCGCGATGATTTCGCGTTCCTCTCCAATGGCGTCGATCTCCGTACCTACGGCTCGCGCGGGCAGAATCGAACTGCGATACTCGCTGCCAAGCTTGCCGAGGTTGATTGGTTGAAGCAGCGCAGTGGTGCTTGGCCAGTGCTGCTTCTCGACGAGGTACTCTCTGAATTGGATGTTGAGCGCAGGGAGGCGCTGCTGGCCTGTGTAGTGAAGGTCCAGCAAGCATTGATAACTACAACCGATCTGGCGATGTTCAAGCAGGAGCTTCTCGGCCAAGTCGCGATTTGGCGCGTCGCCTCCGGTAGTCTGACCCCCATGCAGCCCTGATCCTCCCTTCGCACCGGACATCCCACCGCAATATTGGAGAGCACCGTCGAGACACAATGCCCAAATACCTGATTAACCCTGCGTGTGGTATAAGGAATCTTGCGGCGCTCAAAGGAATTCTAGATCGTTAATTTGCGCCCTGGATCTTGTCATGACCGAAGATACGTCCATGGATCGATTCTCGATCCCCAAAGAAACCTTCCGCCCGGCTTATTTGGAGCTGCATCGATCCGGAGAACTCCAACGTCGCACTTCTCAGGCCGTTGAGGGCCTGGCTCAATGTCAAGCCTGCCCTCGAAACTGCGGCGCGAACCGCCTGCAAGACGAGACCGGCACCTGCAAGACCGGCCGTCACGCAATCGTGAGCAGCTACTTCCCTCACATGGGTGAGGAGAATTGCCTGAGGGGATGGCGAGGCAGCGGGACGATCTTCTTCTCAATGTGCAACTTGCGATGCGTGTTCTGTCAGAACTTCGACATCAGCCACGAAGGCCACGGACGCGCCACCTCCCCAGAACGAATCGCAGGGATGATGCTCGAACTGCAAACCGTGGGCTGCCACAACATCAACTTCGTCACGCCGGCGCACAACGTCCCTCAGGTGCTCGAAGCTTTGGTTCTGGCGGTTGAAAACGGCCTGCGCCTCCCCATTGTTTACAACACATCGGCATACGACGGCATCGAAAGCCTGAAGCTCTTGGATGGCATCGTCGACATTTACATGCCCGATTTCAAGATCTGGGATCCCGAGCTATCCCAGCGATATTTCAAGGCCAAGGATTATCCGGAGGTGGCGAGGGCAGCACTCAAGGAGATGCATCGCCAGGTCGGCGCGCTCAAGGTCGATGAAAAAGGAATTGCACTACGCGGCGTCCTGCTGCGCCATCTTGTGATGCCTGATGATGCTGCCGGAACCGCTTCCATCATGCAGTTCCTCGCCCAGGAAGTTTCACCGGACACCTTCATAAACATGATGCGCCAGTATCGCCCATCCGGCAAAGTCAACGCCAATGACTACCCAGAGATCAATCGCCGGATCACCAACCGCGAGTACGAGCAGGCTTTCGTCGCTGCGCACCAGGCCGGTCTCTGGCGCTTTGACCAACGCTGGATCTAGCAACACCCCTCAACTCCGCACCTATTCCTCAACCCATCGAGAGTCAAGGTTCCCTCCAGAAAGCAGGGCGCCGCCACTTGGGCGGCGATAGCTCTTGCGCATCTGCACATGATTGGCTTGACGATCACGAATTTGCGGCAGGATTATCCCTTGAGAGGGCGCTTGGCTGGAATACCCGGACGCCTAGGATACTTGGTCGGCGTTTGCGCCACCTTTTCCATCGTCACCAGGTAGCGCGATTCGGCCACTCGCGGCAGATTGACCGGTATCAACTGTGCCAGCTTGCCACCGAGGAGCTGCATTGTCATCTCGGCGGCGTGGGCCTCAGCAGGCCCGGTTTCCCCTTTCTGCACCACCGCCTTTCCTCCGACACGCAGAAGCGGCAGCAAGTACTCCGCCAGCACTTCCATCGGCGCAACAGCCCGCGCCAATGCCCAATCATAAGAAGCTCGATGATCCGGCTTGTGCGCCACCTGCTCAACACGGGCATGCAAGACCTCGACGCCGCTCAGCGCAAGGCCCTTGACTACATGTCTGCAGAACGCAGCTTTCTTGCCGGTCGATTCGATGAGCGCAAGCTCAAGATGGGGAAAGACGATCCTTAGCGGCAGCCCTGGAAAACCTGCTCCTGTACCCACATCCGCAACTCGTCCCTGAGGGGGACGTCCCATGCCAAGCACGCATGTGAGTGAATCCAGGAAGTGCTTGATCTCAATCTGCGAAGGTTCCGTAATGGCGGTCAGGTTGAAGCGCTGGTTCCACTCCAGCATCTCATCCGCATACCAGGTAAATGCATCGATCTGTTGCCGGGTTAGTTTGATGTCCAGCAGCGTCGAAGCGGCTGCCTGCAAACCTTCATAGGCGCCCGGCACGTCTTCACTGCCCTGCGCGCTTGAGTTGGAGGGTAACTCGCTCTTCACCCACCTCGAGACCGCGATAGTTATGCCGCGTGCTCGCAGAAAATTCGGCTAGTTCTTTCATTTCGGCTTGCCCTAGAACGCCAAGCTCATGAAGCACGGCTAGAGTGACCGGCCGGGTTGCGCGACCATTTCCATCAGCGATCTTCACAGCCAAGCCCATGGCGGGTGAGTCCGCGCCGATCACTCCTGGCTTGATTGCGATCGCCTGGTATCCCTCAGCGCCGGCCTTGGAGAGGATATGCTCTCCTGCAACCTCCATCAGCCGAGTGTCGAAGCCGCCCGGCCCGCGGACCATCTCGGGATGCGTGGTCATTGCTGCAAAAATCGTACGGCAAGCTTGCGCACGCGCTTCCGGCAGCCCCGCCGGATCCGCGAAGCGAGCCAGTCCCCGGGCTGCAGAAGCCAATGGGATCGCGAAGTTCGGCGCCGAACATCCATCCAATCCCAGTCCGATTTGCGCTTCGCTGAGACCGCACATCTCTGCCAGCGCGGCCAAGATTCGTCTTTGAACCGGATGCTCGTGCTCGAGGTAATCATCAGTCGACTCGCCTAGGTAGCGCGCCAGGGCCAACATGCCGGTGTGCTTGCCGGAGCAGTTGTGCTGGTTCGGCTTAGGATCCTTGCCCTCGATCGTCAGACGCCGTGCAGCTTCTTCGTCTCTTGGTGTATGCACACCGCAGAGTAGTTCCGATTCTTCGACCCCCACTTTCGCTTGAAACGCTTCAGCCGTCTGAACATGCGCCTCGCTGCCCACATGGGAAGCACACGCCAGTGCGATTTGCTTGTGGTCGATTGCGTAATGCTCCGCTGCGCCGGATTCAATCAAAGGCAGGGTTTGAAACGGCTTGGCGCTGGATCGCATGAAGGTCACTTGTTGTGGATCCCCCGCCCAAGCGAGCAGCTTTCCCGTCGAATCCACCAGTGCCAGTGCTCCAAAGTGGAGTGATTCGACTGTACTGCCCCGCGTGAGTTGAAAGAGAGGCTCGAATGCTGTGGTCAAGTGTCTGGATGTCAGTTGGGAAGCCCTCCTCGACAGGCCCGCGTGGAAATCAATATAACGGCCTAAGTCTCTGATGGGTGCATTCGGGCATGCTGCTCGATCAGACTTGCTTGCATTCGTTGAATCACCTGTTCCTTGCGTGCAGATATCACGCGATGACTGCTGATTAGCTTGGCGCCGATCCTGGCTGCATCCTCGGGAGAGCCGTCCTTGGCCGCAAGCCTGTTCACGGCGGGCGGTATCCTTCGCAGAAAGCGCGCCATGGCGTTGATCGCATTGCGGTCGACGAATCCATCCCTCGCCGAAACCAGCCGGTATCCCTTGTATTCCGGGCCACGTAGCTCATCCAACGCCCTCAGCCAAGCTTCCAGATTGGCCTCGCCAAAGTAAGGCGGCTCGGATTTCGTCACGGCGTCGCCGATGAACACAACCTTGGCATCTGAAAGCGTCAGCCAGATCGCTCCCTCCATGTGTCCGGGCATGTGCCACAGCCGCACGACGCGACTTCCCAAGTAGATCAAAGTCTCGTCAGAGAACGAAATCTGAGGAACGGCCTTGGTCACTCCGGTGATGCGTTTCAGCTGGTCGGATTCTCCTCCGATGGGACGCGTGTTTCCCTTGAACGTGTCCGGCCATGCAGCGATAGTTGCGCGCGTTCGATCATGCGCCAGGCCGGGCACATCGAGACCGCGAGATCCCAGGACTCGATCCGGATGGTGATCCAGCAAGACCAGGTATTTCGCCTTCCCCAACTCTGCCAGCTGAGTTAGCCACTCACGTCCATCCTCGACCTGCAGGGGACAGTCAACCAGCATCAAGCCGCGGTTCCCCGTGATCGCCGCGACTTGCACGCCGGGAAACTTCTTCTCGAGATACACTCCTGAAGCAATTTCGCGCATCAATACTCCCGTGAGGTGCGGGCCAGTTGAGATAGGAGAATGTAATTATACAGGGAGCGTGAAGTAGAATGTCGAACCTTTGCCCGGTTCACTGTCCACCCAGATGCGGCCTGCGTGGGCTTCAACGGCCAACTTGCAGAATGAAAGCCCCAAACCCAAGCCTTTCG
>DAOVIK010000267.1 GCA_030673735.1 Anaerolineae bacterium | reverse complement strand
GCGCTCGGAGGAACTGCTCGTGGAGGCCATCCGCGAGGCGTACCCTGACGATGCCATCCTAGCAGAGGAGCAGGGGGAGGTAGGCAAAGGTGCATCACAGTGGCTGATCGATCCGCTCGACGGAACGACCAACTTCGCCCATGGGCTGCCGATCTTCACCGTATCTATTGCCTGGGCGGTGGATCTGCTACCTAAGTTGGGTGTGGTGTACGATCCCATGCGGGACGAGCTTTTCCATGCGCTGGAAGGCGGCGGCGCATGGCTGAACGGTCGCAGGCTAGAGGTATCAATAGAACGCAAGCTGGACGACAGCCTGCTCGTGACCGGCTTTCCTTACGACATCCGCACAAATTCCGAGAACAACCTCGATCATTACGCGGCGTTTGCGTTGCGCACGCGCGGTGTGCGGCGCTTGGGCGCTGCCTCTCTGGATATGGCATACGTGGCCGCGGGACGTTTTGATGGTTATTGGGAGATGCGGCTTTGGCCATGGGACTGGGCAGCGGGGATGTTGGTAGTGAAAGAGGCAGGAGGCCGCATCAGCCGCACCGATGGTGGCACCGACGTCTTTGCCCAACCGACCTCGATGCTGGCCAGCAATGGGTTGATCCATGAGGCAATGTTGGAGGTGTTGAGGCGGGAAAGCTGAATAGTAGAGACGCCCCGTCCCACTAAGAACGTATGGGATGAACGACTGGTCGTCTCTTCAGTACGCAGATTGGATAGTTATCCAATTCGCTCGGATCCTTGCCAATGACTCGTAGGGGAGGTTCGCCCCGCTAAAGGCGTGCGTGACCCCATTCAGAACATATGGGGTGAACGACGAACGGTGCAACGTCTCTACGGTACCTGGGGCAGGACGGTCGCACAGCTGCCTGGCCCGGGCATTTTTCGGGGTGCGTCTCTACGCGTAGCCACTGGCCAAGATTCATCATAAATGCAGTGGCTTCCACCGCCACGACGTCGTAGGGGCGTTCTCCCAACAGTACATTGGGACAGGCATCGGAACGCCCGCTGAGTCGATACGCGAATTGATCCGTCGCAATGGGCGCACAGCCGCTTGGCCCAATTCCCCATCGGGGTGCGCCCCTGCAAGATCCATGGATTTATGATGGCCCAGCAGGGCCGCGTGTCTATGAGGCTTCGGACTGCCTCCGAAGGCGGCCTTCGTGGATACGAAGGAAGATGACCGCGGCGAGGATCATCGCGCCACCGGCAATCTGGATCGCGGTCAGCCGCTCGTTCAGGATGAAATACGCCATGAGGGCGGTGAACGGCGGTTCTGTGGTGGCGATCAAGTTGGCGACGCTGGAGGGTAAGTAAGACAAGCTCAGGTTGTATATGCCAAAGCCGGCCAGCGTGGGTCCGGCGGCGAGCAGGAACAGAATTCCCCAGCCGGCAAGCGAGTCTCGCAGCCACAGAAGATCGGATGGCACAGCCGCTGCCCCAGGCAGAACTCCTCCCGGAAGCAGATTGAAGAGCAACAAGAAGACTGAAGCAAAGGCGAAGATGTAGAGCAGGGACGTCCATGGGCTCAGCCCGCGCTGCGCCGCCGAGCGGCCCATCAGACTGTAGACCGCGTAGGCCAGTCCGGATAGCACGCCCGCGATGATGCCCACCAAGTTAACACTCCACGTCGACGGATCCCATGCCCCCGAAACCAAAACACAGCCCCCCAAGCTCACTACAACCGCCAGGATCTTGACCCAGTCCAATCGTTCGTTGAGAAACCACCACCCCAGCAGGGCGGTGAAGGCCGCTGATGTGTAGGCCAGGACCGTCGAGACCGCGGCACCGTTGAGCGCTACCGACAGGGTCCAAAGCGCGTTGAAGACGGCCAGCACGAAGCCGTAGATGATCAGAAAGAGCAGATGCTTGCGCTGGGTGCGCAACAGAAGCGGTCGCAGCAGCGCCAGCACCGGAAGCAGTGCCAGGACAACGATGACATCGCGCCAGAATGCAAGCACAAGTGCAGGGATCTGATAGGTCTGTGTGAGGTAGCGGATGAAGATGGCCGTGGTTGAAAGAATGCCTGCGCTGATCAAGGCCATCGCATAGCCGCGCGTCAGATTGGATCGTTGCGCAGATGAGGGATGCATGCTGCGTTCCTAACGTGGTGAGGACGGGTCAAATGCTTGCGGCGCGCAGCCTTACTCCGCGTTGAGATCGTCGCGCAGTTGTCGCTCAAGCACGGCCAGGTCTAGCCGAGAGGTGATGTCCAGGCTCAAGGGCGTCACAGCCACGGCTCGTTCAACGTGCACTACATAGCTGTCGGTTCCCGGATTGAGCGATTCGGGGGATTGCGCGACCCGGTAGCGCATCTTGGCCGGCTCGTCCAGACGCTCGCGTTCGGGAGGAATAGGCTCAAAGAAGAGCGCCCGCGAGAGCCGGGTCACCTTCCAAGGGGTCTCAGGCGTAGCATCGGCGGGGACGTCGACCTTTAGCACGGCAACATCGTCATGCGGCATTCCGGCCAGCAACCGCTTGGCAAAGAAGGTGGTGAAATAGGCCGCGCCATCGAAATTGATTTCTTCTGAGTATGACAGGTGCATCTCCAGGGGTGTTTCAAGTGAGATGGCAAGCGAGGGCACACCGCGCGCGGCTCCTTCCAACGCCGCGCCAACGGTCCCCGATATGGTCACGCCCAAGCCAACGTTCTCGCCATAGTTGATACCTGCCACGACCAGGTCTGGCAAGCGAGGCACCAATTCGAACACGCCATGCTGCACGGCCTGCGCGGGGGTGCCGCCGATAGCATACACCTTCCACTGCTTGCCGCCTACATCCTTGACCTCCTCGCATATCACCCCATCTGAGGTGGCGGGCATGCTGCGGCCGGTGCCCGAGGCCTGTTCGCGTGGCGCAGCAACGGTGACAAATCCCAGGCCCTGTAGCGCTTCCGCGGCTGCCCACAGTCCTGGGGATCGGATGCCGTCGTCGTTGGTCAGCAGGATGAGAGGTCGATCGCTTTTCGTCATCGCGGCGAATGATACCACAAGCCCTCGGACCGTCGCCCGGGGGGAAATACGAACGCTTTGTTGGGGGATCGCAATTGGAGTGGTCTTACACCTCGCCGCGCGCTTCTGCGGCGAGCTGCTCGAAGAAGGCCTCCAGCACCTTGAAGCGCTCGGCGGCGATACGGCGAGCGGGCTCGG
>DAOVIK010000056.1 GCA_030673735.1 Anaerolineae bacterium | reverse complement strand
TTGCTTCAGTACTTTCGAGGAGTCCATTTCATATCTCCCTTTCAACGTATCTGTCTAACAGGTATAAACGTTCGCTCTCCCTATTGAACGAGTATTGAGCGGCGTTTATTCGGTCGCCTGATGCGCGATGTTGCTCTGTTGTCTGATCCACCAGCTTGCCAGCCAGCTCAAGATCATCAATCCGATCAAGGCGGAGATTCCCAAGTTCACCATGAGTGCGTCCACCGGCGAGAATTGATAGGTGATCGCCAACTCACTTGGCCCCCACAGCCCCAAATTCAAGGCGATCCCGGACAGCGTCATCACCAGGAACAGTGCTTGCGTGAATACCCAAGCGGTAAGCAACACTGCAGGGATCGATCCCCACAGCAGGGTAGCCGTCCTGCGCCAAAGAGGTTGCGATGGTCGGCGTGATAAATGCAAGGCGACCCGGCTCGCGAATTGCTTTGCCGGCAACATGCCACTGGCTTCTGGGTTCTCGCCAAGCAATTGGCGCAGGCGGGTGAGCGTTGCCAGCTCCTCCTGGCAGCTTGCGCATTCCTCCAGGTGGGCGCGCACTTTCTGCGAGCGGTGATCTCCCAGCTCGCCATCGAAGTATGCGGCCAGCCATCCGTTCACGTGTTCACTCATAGGATCGCTTCCTTCAGATAGGGTTCCAAGATTTGCGACAAACGCACGCGAGCGTAGCTCAAACGTGACATTACCGTGCCGGTTGGAATGCCGAGTGTTTCGGCGATCTCGCGGTAAGAGAGTGCTTCGTACTCACGCAGGATCAGAACGCTGCGGCTGGCGGGAGGCAGGCTCAGCACGGCTTGCTGCACAAGCTCAGCCCGGTCCTTCGCCTCCATAGAGGCTTCCACGCTCTTGCCGGCAGCCGCCAGTGGAAGCTCATCCACGTCGAGAGTCTCTCTTTCACGGCGCAGCATGTCCAAGGTGGCGTTGGTGGCAATGCGGTAGAGCCAACTGATGAAGGCCGAGCGTGGCCTATAGTTGGGGAGATGCTTCCAAGCTCGGACGAACGTCTCTTGGGCCATATCTTGCGCCGTCTCAGCGTCGCCGCACATGCGATACACCAAGTTGACAACTCGCTTTCGATAACGGAGAACCAATTCGCCAAAGGCATGCCGGTCACCTTCCCGCGCTCGATCGATCAGGGCAAGCTCGCTCGCATCCAATTTGGCGGCCTTGAGGTTCACGTGGTCTTGGTCCTCTCGATTAATCAACGAGCCAATGACTGATTTTATTCGGATTCGGGAATATGCATAAACACCGCTCAGGAGGACATATCAGGATATCGAGTGCGCAGCCGTGAATCCTGACAAGTTCCGCGATCGGCAATGGTCCGCTCTAGAGACGCACAACTATGCGTCTCTGCAATCAATTTTGCTCGGAGATATGGATCTCCTGAGACCTACTTCAATGCTGTCGTAGGGGCGCACGGTCGTTCATCCCGCACGCTCTTAGCGGGGCGTGCGCCCGTTTCCATGTCGGTCCGATCCATTTCGGTTCCGCCATTCAACTGCTGCCGGAAAGAACATTCTTCTAACTACCCCTCTGTTGTCTCCCCTGGTAAGGACATCCAGGACGAGCAGCACCCCCCACGCATGGCGCCGAAGGTGTGGCAAACAAAGGATGTACCCTCCGGCGCTTCCTTGACTATTCATGAGCCGGGACCATTAATGCGATATCCGTAGAGCAGAGAACATCCCACGGCCGGCGGCGGAGCCTCCGATGTCCAAATATGTCATCCTGAGGAGCGTTCTATACGATCTCTGTAAGCCTGTCCTGGCGGACAGTCCAGGGAACGTCAGGGATGAGCGACCCCTGTAGGAACTCCAGGGGCGAACGGCGAAGGATCTCGTTTCTGGCAGACTTGATCCGTTGATGGCGGAGAACGAGATTCTTCGCTTCGCCTGTCCCGAGCGCAGCCGAGGGGCTCAGGATGACTTGAATAGCATGGTGGAAGCACATTTCGATCGGAGAGTACGAACATGCGCAAGAACACAATCGGTCACCCTAGACAAAAGCCGAGAACCTTGGCAATCTTCCTGCTTGTAGGTGACGTGCAAGTTCTGTCTGGAAGTCGTGAGATGAAGGCCTGAGCTGCATGAGCTCAGGCGCTTTTTCTAAATGAACCTTGACGCCGAAGAACGGGACGGACACCTAACAACTTCAATTTGCCATAAGGAGGCAAACGATAATGTCCGAGCGTGAAATCGGAACAGTCAAGTGGTTCAACAGCGGCAAGGGCTACGGCTTCATCGAACGCGAGTCGGGTGACGATATCTTCGTTCACTACTCCGCAATCCTGGGTGATGGCTACCGCTCTCTCGAAGAGGGTCAGCGAGTGGAGTTCTCAGTCGAGGAAAGCCCGAAGGGTTTGCAGGCGGCCAGCGTTAGCATCCCCTAATCCGGTGTAACGCGAGAACCAGAAGCCCCCGCATCGCGGGGGCTTTTTCTGTTGATGCCTGCCGTTGGATTTCTCAAGCCTCCATCCTCACCAATACGCATGGCGATCATATTTCTTTGAGTTGCTTCGGTCGAAATGCGCCCTGAACGACCTCAGGGGTGAAGTATCCGCCGGTCTCGCCCTCAGCGGCGTAGCGATAGACCGCCGCGGCGTAGATGCCGTTCAAGGTTGAACCCAGCAGGCCGAGGATCATAAGGCCCAGGATGAGGATCAGCGCAGCCGGTATCATCACCAACCAGTTGTTCAGCACGACGCTGAGCACAATCCCTGGAACTAAGGTGCCGATGAAGAGCCCCAGAGATATCAAACCGGAAATCAATCCGATGCTCAGATTTCCAGCGATTTGCTCTCCCCACGTCTTCTTGAGCAGTTCGGCGCTGCGCTTGACGGCTTCAAAAGGCCCAACGTCCTCGACGACCAGCACAGGCACCGCCAGAAAAGTTGCCATGTTCCACGCCATACCCACGAGGTTTACGGCCAATCTCCCCAAACCTCTGCTTCGCTCGGAGAGCGCCCGCAGGATCATCCCTACGGTGGCGGCGATTGCGGTATAGCCGAAGATGATGCCAATGCGATTGACGGCGATACGAAAGCCATCGCTCACGGTTGGATCTCCACCTTGGAGCCTAATCAAAGCCGCGCCGACCAAAGCGCTGTTGGCGAAAGTGATGACGAAGTACTGCGCAAAGTAGAAGAAGAACATCACGATGATGCTGACGATGATGCTGTCGAACACGCCGGCGAAGATGGTCGGGATAATGAAGGTAGCAGACACGATCAGCAATGCTATGGACGAAAGGATCGGATAGATCAGTAGCTCCTTATCGGCGCTAAGGATCGAGAAGCTTGCCTTTACTAATTCCCAACTGTTCTTGATGCGCTCAATCATCGAATCTCCTTTCTCTGGCTCAAAGATGTTGTATTATGGGAGGTGGAGGGACCTTTCGTCAAGCTTACAGAGTTTATACCGCGGTAGGAACTAGAATGGGTCTCCAGTACTATATCGCCCTATAGGGAGTGCGTACCATAATTAGATTGCTATCCGCTGGATTCTTAGTCGCGAGACTGTTGGAGCCCGGATCAGGCCGGATAGACACTACAAGGAGGAAATGCCAATGACCGATTTAGCCAGAAGAGGCCAAGGGTTTGTCGAATATGCTGTGATCATCGTCATTATCGCGATTTTCCTCATGGCCTTCTTGATGGTAACGGGTGAGGGCATCACGAATCTGTTCGAGTATATTATGGAGTATTTCTAGCGTCGATTGATACTGTTCAGTCTTTGGGCAAGCGGAGAAGGTAAGCGATAAAACAGGTATATGCAATGGGGGACTGCCCTTGCCAAGGCGATTGCGCGGCGATTCATGCTCGCCGGGAGACGCAATATGACGCTGGGCAATATTCTCTATCTGTCGTTTGCTGATGTTGTCTCTGTCGATCTCGGGATGCCCGAGATCATCCAAGCACTCGAAGCCATGTTTCACGAGAAGGGTGAGGGGCGGGTTGAGATGCCTCCCAAGCCAGGCATCCATACCATGCCGGACGCCTTCATCCACGCAATGCCGGCCTTTATCCCGGCATTGAAGTCTGCTGGTATGAAGTGGGTTGGCGGCTACCCTGAGAACCAGCAGCGTGGCCTTCCCTACATCACCGGATTGTTGATCTTAAATGACGCCGAAACCGGAATTCCGATTTCGGTGATGGACTGCGTCTGGATCACTGCCATGCGCACCGGTGCGGCGACAGCGGTGTCGGCCAAGTATCTGGCGAGACCCGAATCCGAAACCGTGGGTATTCTGGCTTGTGGCGTCCAGGGCCGCAGCAATCTGGAAGCGTTGAATGTGTTGTTTCCTTTGAAGAAGGGTCTAGCGTATGACATCGACCGTGAGGTAACCTCTCGCTTCGCAGAGGAGATGCGGCAGCGCTTCGATCTGGAAGTTGTCGAGGTCGCGGATCCGAAGCAAGCTGTTACCGGCTGTGATATGGTGGTCACTTCTGGACCGATCCTGAAGGTCCCGCATGCTACGATTGAACTTGGATGGCTCGAGGCAGGTGCATTTGCTTCCCTCGTCGATTTCAATTCGTACTGGTCGGGGGAGGCGATGCGAGAAGCGGATAAATTCTGCACCGATGACTTGCGCCAACTCGAGCACTACAAGGCTGAAGGGTATTTTCAAGACATCCCGCCCGTGCATGCCGATTTAGGGGAATTGGTGAGTGGGAAGAAACCCGGGCGTGAGAGCGACGAAGAGCGCACCATGGCGGTGAACTTGGGATTGGCATTGGACGACATGGCCGTGGCGCCGCTGATATACCGCCGAGCGATCGAGAAATCCATAGGCACCTGGCTGCCGCTATAGATGATCATATTTGGAGGGGAGTCACGGCTTAATATGCTGTGTAGGGGCGTTTCACGGTTCGTCCTGCAAGCTCTTTGCGGGATGAAACGCCCCTACATACTTCAGGAGAAATCGTGCCACCCGGCCGTTCACGACCGGGTGGCACTTTATTTGTGTCTTCGATATAGGATCGGGTAGCGCTCTGCCTAATGCACACCCTCGAGCGCCTGAGCATCCGGAGAGGAGGCGAAGCGCTCCTTGGTTCTGGTGTGCAGAAGATAGAAACCGACCATAGCCAACGCCGAGAGAATCCCCGCCGCATACCATACCCAGTTGGGATTGTAATTGTCCATGATCACGCCTGCGGCCCATGGCCCAATCGCCGAGGGAATTGTCCACGAGAGGCCGAAGAAAGCCATATATCGTCCGCGCATATCCTCCGGGGCCAGCCCGGCAACGATCGCTTGGCCGATGGGCATCACCACCATTTCGCCGAACGTAATGAACAACATGGCGATCACAAACAGGAAGTAGGTGGCTACGATGCCGTACATGGTAAAGCCGATCAGGTAAAGCAGCGATCCAACCACCATCATAAGCATCGGCGGCCTGGACTTGATCCTGCGCGTGATGGCGAATTGGAAAAGGACCACGGTGAAGGCATTGATGCTCATCAACACACCGTAGGCTTGCTCCTGCAACCCATGTACATCCCGCAGGTAGACCGAAAGCGTGCTGTATAGCTGCAGATAGGCCATTGTCATCAGCATCGAAGCAAGCATGAAAGCAACGAATAGCCGATCCGTGGCCACAGTGCCATAACCCTTGATCGTCTGAAAGATAGTCTCCGGAGGTTTGCCAGGCGCGGCCTCAGGCTTGGTTTCAGGGATCATGCGGTAGACGATCGCTGCTGTGATCAAGCTGGAGATGGCGTCTATGATGAAGAGCAGCGTGGGTGTGGTCAATGTGTACAGGATTCCTCCGACGACAGGGCCGATGACCCACGAGATGTTGGCCGCAACGCGCAGAATGCCGTAACCATCGGCGCGCTGTTCCTCGGGAAGCAAGTCTGCCACCATGGCACCCCGCGCAGGGCCGGCGACATCGGAAAGCAATCCCACGAATACTGCGAGGATGTAGAAGGCGTACAGCGATCCCACAAAACCCATCGTCACGCTGCTCAGCGCGCTAAATATCAGGCCGAAGAGCAGCATGCTGCGCCGTCCGAACTTGTCTACGAGCGCACCGCCGAACATGCTTCCAGCGAAACCAGAGACAGAGAAGATGGCGAAAAGCACACCGGCCTCGGTCATGCCGACGTTGAACTTGCTGGTGACATACAGGGCGAAGAATGGGAAGATCATAGTTCCGCCGAGCCGGTCAATGAAAGTGGCGCCGACGAGGACCCAGAACTTGCTCGGATATTCTTTGAATGTTTTCTTGAAATTAGTGAACATCTCTGCTTCTCTTTTTATGGTGAGGGGGACGTGGTCATGCTGATCTTGCGAAGGCGCCGGTTGCACCTTGCCTTCCCCCGACGGAGCCTATTGATGCTTTCGAAGGATGGATTGGGGCTATTTCCTCGCTTGAACACGCATCAGCCCCAAGCAAACGCCGGGCCATGGTCATGCCCGGCTTGCCATCGGACTCGCTGATCAGATTGGCTAAGTATAGCTGTTGTCCAGGAATGAACCGGAAGAACTACGTGAGATCCTTGGCTGGTTGCAGCGCGGGTTTCCCTAAACCACGATAAATACACCCAAGCCGCTCTGGAGGTTCAATGCTTCCGAACTATTGGATCTTTGCTTGATCCCCCTATCCGAGATGCCTATCTGCAACTCTTGCCGCTAAGCAAAAGCCTTGAGGATCAGGGCACCCACATCTCGACTCCCTCGGAAACCAGCAACTGCCAGAAGCGGTTGACTGCGTCCTGCAGCTTGAGCGCTGCTTCCCAGAAGCTCAACAGCGCGCCGATCTTGTACATGGCATTTCCAGTGCTGCAAAACAGCGCGACGTTGTCCAAGGCTTCCGAATAGGAGGTGCTGCTCTCCAGTAGTAGAAGGTGGATGTCTCCGGCTCCTGGCGGAGGTTGGAGGACCGCAATCTCTCCCATCAACCCCTGCATCTCGAGGTTGTCGGCCGCCAGCCGGCCGTCACAAAGCGCGGCATCATTCCCGCCTTCGGCCTCTTTGAGGATCTCGCCGTCGCGGGCCACGATCTCTCCTGCATGTTGAAGCAGGGGTGAGATGGCGACAGCAAAGTTGATCAAATCCACAAGATCGGCATCCTCGGGAAGACCGGAAGGCGTCGGATCACCGGATCCGGGAGGCACGAAAGGCGTAGGAGTAGGCTGCGTTCCAAGAGGTGTGGCCGTGGGAGGGACTTGGCCACAGCCCAGCACGCTGACAAATAGCGTTGTGATCGCAAGCAAGATGGGCAAGCTTCTCTTCATCAGACAACCTCACAGAATAGCTGGTGGTGGGAAACGCGTTCTTCCAGGGAAATCACTGCCGGATAATACCTCACTATCACTTGGTGGCAAAGCTGACCTTCCTACCATGCGGCATTGCTTAGGAAAAGGTGATCACCTCGCCAAATCCATGCTTGACATGCATTGCTCTTTCACTATCCTTGTGCCCACGGCTACGCATGGAGCGGAGCGCAAGGCCTGAATTCTGCTCCCGCTAACAGCGGGAACAGCTATGAGGAGCAGCCCTGAAGCATGAGCACATCATCCATCGCCGCTGTATTCGATCTTGATGGAACGTTGTACACCGGCCACATCGCCAAGGCCTATGGCGTACATCATCGAACGCAGCGCGTCAAGCGCCTTCAGCATTTGGCGTACTTGGCGGTTCATATTCCGATTTGGTGGCTGGTTAAGACCGGCTTGGCCAGCGAACTGGCCATGCGCCGCATCTGGGCTCAGAACATGGGATGGATGGTATGTGGCTGGCGGCCCGAAGAGGCGGACAAGGCCTTCATTTGGATTGCCGAGAATTACGTTCGCCCACTCGTGAAGCAGGACGTGCTTGCGCGCGCCCATGCGCATAGGGACCAAGGGCACCGCACGATCCTTGTCTCAGGAACCTCTACACCATTGCTCGAGGCGATTGCGCGCGAACTGGGGATCGACGAAGCCGTAGGCACACCTTTGGTGGTGAAGCGTGGCCGCTACAACGGAGCCAGCGAGCGTCCGGTTTGCCAGGGACCGGGCAAGGTAGCGCGCCTTGAGTATCACATTGGTCCGGATAGTGGGATCGATTGGGAGCAAAGCTACGCCTATGCCGACAGTATTCTCGACCTGCCCATGCTTGAGAAGGTTGGCACCCCTGTGGCTGTGTACCCTGATGATCCGCTAAGGCGGCATGCACGTCTCCACGGCTGGGAGATCTTTGGGTAGCGCCCGGGCGACGAGCAGGTTTCTCCCTCTGCTATAATCCTCTTTCGTGTGCCATACGCAAGGATTTTAGAGAAACAGCTACAAGGATCTCCAAAGAGGATGCTTCATGGGCCTCGCCCGCAGTAGTTTCATCACCCTCATGTTGTTGGCCGTCTTGGTGGCCTGCCAGCCTGCAGATACGCCAGTTCCGCTCGCGGCCAGCGAAACCCCGCAACAGCCGACGGCCACCAATACAGAAGCTCCTCCCACAGAAACCCCTACCCCTGCCAACCCGGTTATCTGCGATGGAAATGCCCCCGATCCTCCTCCCAGC
>DAOVIK010000006.1 GCA_030673735.1 Anaerolineae bacterium | reverse complement strand
CCCTGGCTCCCCATCTCCAGCCCTTCGAAACATCTATCCCCCGCTTGGCACGAACCCAAGATGCAATTTTGAATTTCCAGATCGATCCCAAGGTGGCTTCTTTTTGGTCAACCCCCTTCCTACTGTAACGTGGATTGCCACGCAAGCCGGGTCAGAGCTTTCTTTCCGACAGCCAAATCCATGTCAACGCCCGGGCCATCCTGGGGCGGCCTGTATTCTGTTGACATAATGCATATAAATCAGAAGAAGATGGGTCTCAAAGGCCTTGAAACCCGCGTTTCTTGCTTCGCTCAGTTGAATACTGTACAATGCAAGCACAATCGTGAAGCATATCGGGCGGTCACTGTGAACGTCGCCAATGGAGAGGCCCGATGACCATCATCAAGGTTTCATCTGAATCGCGCACGTCTGCTGTTGCAGGTGCTATCGCAGGTGTCGTACGAGAACACAACCGTGCGGACGTCCAAGCGATCGGAGCGGGTGCAGTCAACCAAGCAGTCAAGGCAGTCGCCATAGCGCGTGGCTATCTGCAAGAAGATGGAATTGATATTATTTGTATGCCTGAATTCACTTCTGTAGATATTGACGGCAAGGAACGGACAGCCATACGCTTGGTGGTCGAGCCTCGCTGATCAAGCTTGCACCCGCCGAGTTGCTTCCCCCTTATTCTGCCCCGAGAATATCCAGCATTCACCAATTATTGTGGTTGTCGCACTGTTAGTCCGCGAGGGTTTATATCTACATGGCGGCCGCCGGCGCCGCAAGCTCCTGATTGATTACGGTTCCAATGGGCCTGGTGATAAGACTAGATGCGAGGCAGATCCAGCATCAAAGTCTCAAGAGCCAGACGAGGATTTGCATTGCGATCAAGGGCATTCAGCACGCGCTCCGTTGCCTGCAGTGCCTCCAACAAGCCGCGTATCCCCACCTGGGATCCTACTCGCTCGAGTTCTGAAGTGCGATCCGGATTGCTCAGGGATGCCTCAGTTTCCATGCTCATCAGCGCAGCATCGCGCCAATATGCCAACCAGGTCTCGAGCAACTGATAGAGAGAGTGCCCTTCTTTGGCCATCATCTCAGCACGCTCAAATCGTTGGGCTCTCGTCATTTTCAGCAAATTTGTAAGATCGTCCAGCCGCTGTGTTCGCCGATGCAGCCACTTCGGATCCTCAGATACGTGCAATGCCCATCCCGGGCGGCCAGCCGCCACCGCCGCAAGGAGCTTGGCTTGCTCAGCTGCCTCTCCCCGATCCTTGAGCGCGCTTTCTAGCTCGGAGGCTGGCAAGCACCGCAAGCGCAGCACTTCGCAACGTGAGACGACAGTCGGGAGCAGCTCCTCTACCGTTCGAGCGGTCAACAGCAGGACCACCTTTTCTGATGGTTCTTCAAGTGTCTTCAGCAAGGCATTTGAAGCGCTTGCTGTGGCATCGTGAAAACGGAGCAGCAGAGCGATGCGCCATTGTGCTTCATATGGTGTAAGCGCCAACTTGCGCTGCAATTCCCGAATCTGGCCCACGCGCAGGGACGCGCCCACCTCTTCGGAAGCCACGCTGTGCAGGTCGGGATGTAATTGGTCAGCTATCAGTCGGCACGCGCGGCAAATTGCGCATGCCTCTCCTGCTTCCGGAGGCGCTTCGCAGCAAAGCGCTTGCGCGAAGCGCAGCGCCAGAGTGCGCTTACCTACGCCATCCGGCCCCGTGAAAAGGTAGGCATGCCGCACCTTCCCACTAACAACGTGCTGCGCCAGTAGTCGAACCGCCCAATCGTGACCGATCATATTCCACATGTTGTGCCCATTCTATCTCAGCAGGTACGCGAGCGACAGCGCTTGCCAGCAGCTTGTCCCCATCAGATCACGTTGGTGTATAACTTGATGCATGGATGAGGCACGAGCCGCCTTCCACATCGGATCGATACCTGTGCATAGCGAGCTTATCCTGGCTCCGATGGATGGTATTTCCGACGCGCCTTTTCGCAGCCTATGCAGGAGCTTCGGCTCGGGTATGAGCTACGTGCCCTTCCTGCACGCCCGAGAACTCCTCCAAGGCCGACGAAAAAGCCTCGCCCTCCTTAACTTCCAGCCAGACGAGCGCCCCGTTGTATATCAGCTTTATGACAACAACGAGGACAACCTTTCTCGCGCGGCGAGGCAGCTTCAGGAACACCAGCCTGACGTAATCGACATCAACATGGCCTGCTCCATTCGCAGCATTTCAGCAAGAGGCGCTGGCGCGGGTCTGTTGCGCGATCCGCGCAAAGCCGGAAAGATCATCCGTCGTTTGAGTTCCGAGCTTGAAATCCCGGTATCCGCAAAGATACGTCTCGGGTGGGATGCCGATAGTATGAATTACCTCGAGGTGGCGCGCGCCATCGAGGAGAACGGTGCCTCGCTGATTGCCGTGCACGCGCGCACTCGCCAACAGCGCTTTGAAGGAAAGGCAGATTGGGACGCCATTGCTGCCATCAAGCAGGAGGTTGGTATCCCCGTTATCGGAAATGGTGACGTGCGCAGCGTCGAAGATATTGGCAAACTGAAATCCCATTCCGGATGTGACGCAATCATGATTGGTCGTGCAGCGATCGGCAATCCATGGATCTTCGCTCCCCGCCCGCGCACCGCTGTACCCAGGCAAGAGGTAGGCGCCGTGATCACCTTGCATCTTGAGAGCATGCTGCGGCACTACGCAGAAACTCACGCAATCATGCTCTTACGCAAGCACCTTGTTCGATACATTGAGCCCTTCTCTCTCCCTGCGCCCTTGCGCGAGCGCCTCTTGACAGCCTGCGATTTGCCCACTTTGCGCGATGAGCTCCGGCAAGCAGGTCTCGCCGATCCGCACCCAGGGGTATAATCCGCTCATCCCGTGACCGAGGCACATCATGCCAAACCTATTGCAGCAGCTTTTTGACAATCCCGTGGTCTCGCGCATGCGGCGCAACCATGGATTGGAGCATGCCACCATCCACGTAGTAAGTCAGCGCTATCCCAATTCGTCTTACATCGGACGCTCGGACCCACGTGGCTTCTTCATTTTTGGGGACATTGGCACGGAGGCCCTACATGATGCCGTCGCAGAAGCCTTGGAGCGGCTGCATCATGGTGAAGAGCAGCTTGCCATTCACCCCAATTGCGGAACCAACTATCTCACCACTGCCGTGATGGTAGCAGGCGCTTCATTTCTTGCTCTGATGGGCACAGGAAGGAATGAACGACCACTTGATCGCTTGCTGCGGCTTCCATTGGCCATCGTGGCTGCCGTCTTTGCCCTCGTACTGGCGCAGCCGCTGGGATCTGCGCTCCAGCAGCGTATCACCACATCGAGTGACCCGGGACCTCTCGAAGTGACTGCCATTCGCCGCCTTTCATCCGGCCGTCCAACCGTGCATCGCGTCCTGACATACAACTGATATGCAAACAGAAAAGCCCACCGTTTACATACTCCATGGCAATGATGATCTCGCCATCAGCGAATTCATCGCCAAGCTCCGTGAGAAGCTCGGGGATCCTAGCTCCGTCCAGATGAACTTGCAGCGCTTCGATGGCGAGGCGCTTGAGTTCAGTCTGTTGCAGGAAGCATGCACAACGCTTCCTTTCCTTGGAACCCGGCGCTTGGTCATTCTTGATAATGCGCAAGGGGCCATGAAAACGGCAGATCAAGAACAGACATTGCTTGAACTGCTACCTCAATTGCCGCAATCAACTGCTCTTGTTCTTGCACAAGCCAAGAGTCTCAAAGTAGAATCATCACTGTTGCAGTGGGCCCGAGAACATCCAAAACAAGCCTACGTCCGCAGCTTCGCAATGCTACGAGGTCCGGAGTTCATTCACTGGCTCACGAAGCGCTGCGAAACAATGGGGGGCGCCATCGAACCACAAGCGGCCCACCTGCTCGCGGAATTGGTCGCCAACGATTCCCGCCTTGCGGATCGGGAGTTGGAGAAGCTGCTCGACTACGTCAACAGGGAACGCCCTATCGAGGTTCAAGACGTCGAGCAACTCACACCCTTCCATGGACAGAGCAACGTCTTCGCCATGGTGGACGCCGTCGGTCAGCGCAACGGACGCATAGCGTTCAAGCACCTTCACCGCCTTCTCGAAGACCATCCTCCCCGCTACGCCTTCAGCATGATCGTTCGGCAGTTCCGCCTTCTGCTTCAAGCACGCGAAGCTCTCGATAGCAACACCAACCCACGCACGATCCTGAGCGTTCCTGACTTTGTGGCCGACAAGGTCGGTTCACAGGCCCGTAATTTTCAAATGCCAGATCTCGAACGCATCTACCATAAGCTGCTTGAGATCGACTTGGCCAGCAAATCAGGCGGAGCCGAGCTTGATGTCGCCCTCGATAGCTTGATCGCCACCTTGGCCGCCTGAGCTCCCAAACACTCCCCCCACTCACACCTCGTCGCATTGCCAAGGTTTCTACGAAGCTCGCATTTTGGCCGCGCTCTGTCGCCGCTACCATGCTAACGCGAACGCGCCAGGGTCAATCTCCAGTTAGAGATCAACTCCTGACGCGCCCCCAGAGCGCATTGAAGCCATATCCCAACCAACCCGAAAGCTGCGCGAGTTACGCTACATACTGGTGGGGGCCGCTATATAAATATGGCGCCTACTCATTTCTTCTTGGCCTTGTCGTCAACTCCTAGCCAGAAGTGATGAGGAAGCACGGACCCACTTGACCGCAGCTTGAGCCCTACGATTTCTTTGGGAGGATTCTTTCCCAGTGTCCTTGGATTAGCGAAGCATAGATTGGGTACCCGGCCATATTTGCTGCGATAGTGGTTTGCCGCCCGGCCCACCTTGTCACCCAAGTCCTGTCTGCGATCGTCGTCGTACCACAGCATTCCGACGCGCATCTCATCCTCCTTCCCGTCGTGTCAACACTTGCTTCATACTCCAAGTGCCTAATCTGCTGTCGTGCACCAAGATACAGCTCAATCCACTCGATGTGCGCAGCGAATAGGTCTGATGATCCATTTGCTCGCTCTCGCGCTGAGGTGCTCCACTGGGGCCAGGTTCCACCTGGCGGACGGTATGGCGTCGGCCGCGCCACCTGAACGCTCGCGGGAGCCGCCCCCCAATCCAGCTTTCTACGTAGATCAATTCCCCGCTACCCAGTTTTGTCATGCCTGCAACACCTCAGCGACGTCTTTATGTCGCACGTCAAGCCACTTTCTGCCTCTCGCTTCTTCTCCCCTCGCATGATCGGTCTCGCCATTGGAACCGCCAGCGTATTGCTCCTGTGGGGATTGGACCTCCGCAAGTTCAAGAGCCTGCCCTGGAATCGCCTCAAGCTCAGCCACCACGGTTTCCCGGCGCGTCGGCGCCATCAAACCCGTCCCCCAACTCGCTAGTTCGGTGAGAAGCAGCGACATCAAGCAAGCCAATGATGCTCCCAGCACCAACATCCTTGGGCCGGAAGACAAGATTCTCTCTCCTTCGATCGTTGCGCTCGCAGCATCCAACCATAGGCCAAATGACAAGCCCGCAAACGCCAGGATCCCAAACCGCCTCAGAAACATCCTCACTGCACTATCTCCTTGTTCAATGAAGGCGTTGCATGAGCCCCCAAGGAAGCGCGCGCTTGTGCGCGCGCCACTGCAATCTGCAAATCAGCAGCACTCAGCCAGGCAATCCTTGCTCGGCGACGCTTTCCACGAGCTCCTCGAAACTCAAACGTGCCAGAAGCCTCGTCCCCTTGGGTCATAGAAGCCACCCTTGTTCGTCCATTTGATATGAGGGTACGGCGGATATGGGGATTCCGAACTGAGCGTGATGCCGCCAGCACGTGCACACCCGCGCGATAAGCTTGCGTGAGCAGGCGCCTGAAACTTCCGGCTAGCTCGCTTGAAGGACGCAAATCCATCCAGGCCATGTCGTCAACTGCGAGGATAATGGCCGGCTGGAGTATCCCCCTTCGCAGCCTGCGCTCGACCTCATTCTCCAGCCAGCGAATCATCTCGAATGCGCGACGTGCGTTTGAGGCCAATCGAGTCAGCGCATGAGGTAGCGCCTCGATGATGCCGAGTTCATTCCCGCCAACATCGATCCCCAGAAGCTTCAATTGAGAGGCACGGCTTCCCAGCGCGAGTGAGACCAGCAACGTGCGAAGCAATTCTGATTTGCCACAGCCCTCAGGGCCTTCGATCCACAGGTGCCAACATTCCTGCAGCTTCAGATCAAGCAACAGTGGCCGCCCATGATCCGACATGCCTACGACCGCGGTCAGCGGCTCCAGCCTATCCAATGCGCCCATCAACGGCAGCAACCGCATGGATCGATCATGCTTGTAGGGCACATCGATGATTAGGCCCTCCGATTGAACCGATACCTGGACCTCGGTGACGCCAACCGCCTGTGCAATCGCCCGCGCCGCTTGCACAACGAGTTCGCGCTGTAATCCATCCATCGGGATGAGATGAAAGCAGACGCTTTCCTCACCGATGTCACCGCCATCGATGCGTGCGGGTAAGGACATCTTCGCCAGGATCTGCTCGATGCGATCGGCGCTGTTGTTCAGCCAATCCACGTCGACGGCGCTTGTATGCATATCCAACCCCTTCATCTCGTTAGGCAATAGAACACTTGTTCGCCTCGCGATCATACCAGAACATCTGTTCGCTTGTCAACCCCCTGTGTGTTTTCGCCATCTGGCCAGAAGAAGCGGGGACATGAAACTGGGATCGATCAGCGGGTACAGGCTTGCCGCGCGTGCCTATGCTACAATTGCATTGCAAGTGGAGGTTATCGATCAATGCAAGACACACGCCCCTCCCCGATTTCCGGAACTTGGTATCCGGGGAGTCCAGATGCCTTGGTTGCCTCCGTCGACTCACAATTGAAGGCTGCACAAATCCCACTCCCGCAAGGTGAGGTTGTTGGCATCATTGCGCCGCATGCAGGCCATCGCTACTCTGGAGGTGTGGCAGCGCATGCCTTCCGCTACCTAGAAGGCCTGGAGCCCGAGATCGTGGCGGTCCTCTCTCCTATGCATCAACCTTATCAAGGACACCTTTACACAACCGGACACCAGTCCTACGCCACACCGCTGGGGAAAATACCGGTTGAGCATTCACTCGTGGACCGACTCGACGAAACATTGCAGACGAAATCAAGCCTGACCATCGAACGCATTCGGGATGATCAGGAGCACTCCTTGGAGATCGAGTTGCCCTTTTTGCAGCGGGTGATCGAAACGCCATTCCGACTCCTGCCTTTGATGCTGCGAGATCAATCCAGAGAGACGTGTGAGGCTCTTGGCAGTGCATTGGCCGATGTTCTAGCAAAGGAGAAGCACGTTCTTGTCGCCAGCTCCGATCTCTCGCATTTCAAATCCGACGAACTTGCGCGTCAACTTGATGCGGTCATGTTGGAGCGCATCGAGGCATTCAACCCTGTCGGCGTGCTCGATGCAGAAGAGCAGAATATCGGTTTCGCTTGCGGCCGTGGCGCCATTGCTGCAGTGCTGTGGGCTGCGGAAGGCTTGGGCGCAGACCGAGTCGAGATTCTTAAGTACGCCACCTCCGGCGACGTAACCGGAGACCAGACGGCAGTAGTCGGCTATGCTGCTGCCGTAATCACTCGGTAGAGCGAGGCTCGCCGCTGACCGGCGGCCAGCCTGTATCTGCCTGCTCAATGACATTCCTGGACACTAAGAAAACGATATGGATTCATCTCCCCTAAGTATGATCCTCAGAATCTTCGCTCTGCTGCTTCTCGTGCTGGTCAACGGCTTCTTCGTTGCGGCTGAATTTGCTCTCGTCAGCGTGCGCCGCACTCGCATCGCCGAGCTTGTCATCGAGGGCAATCGAGCCGCTCGCTGGGTTCAGAAAGCAATCGACGATCCTGACAGCGTGATCGCCGCCACGCAACTAGGAATCACGTTGGCAAGCCTTGGATTAGGCTGGATCGGCGAACCTGTCCTGTCTCAGCTTCTCGAACCGATTGTGAACCTCTTGCCTGAGGGCATTCGCAGTGGGGTATCGCACGGGCTTTCTGCTGGGTTGGCATTTGCCGTGATCACCTTCCTTCACGTCGTGATCGGCGAACTGGCCCCAAAATCAATTGCCTTGCAACATCCCGAGAAAACGTCTCTTCTGGTGGCGCGGCCGACGATCTGGACTGAATGGCTGTTCAAGCCCTTCATCTGGGTCCTGAATGGAGCCGGCAACGCCCTATTGCGACTGTTTGGTTTTCAACCCGCTGCAGGGCATGAGATGGTTCATTCCGTTACCGAGTTGAAGATGCTCGTGCGCGCCAGCGCCGAAAGCGGAGTGGTTGAGTATCGCGAAGAGGAAATGCTGCAAGCCATCTTCGACATCAGGGATACGTACGTGCGGCAGGTGATGGTGCCGCGCACAGAGATGGTGGCGGTTCCATCCGATATCAGTGCGGATGATGTGATCGCCGTCTTTGCACAAAATCCGTACACCAAGATTCCTGTCTATGAAGATGATCTTGATCAAATCATTGGGATCGTCTACCTCAAGGACGTGCTGCAAGAAACACATACCGCGAAGAAGAAACCCAAGACCTCCAAGGAGATGATGCGCCCGGCCATTTTCGTTCCCGAAGCGGCGCGCGTGATGACCTTGCTCGACCAATTTCACACCAGCCGCCAGCGCATCGCTATCGTGCTCGATGAATATGGTGGGACTGCCGGCGTAGTGACCCTGGAAGACCTGATTGAGGAGATCATTGGTGTCATCGGCGAGCCATTCGACACAGAAGTAGAAATCCAACCCCTGCCCGACGGGTCATCCCTCGTCGATGGATTGACCATCATTGATGAGATCAACGAGCACTTCTCGCTTGATCTATCAGACCCCCACTACGACACCATTGCCGGCTTCATCCTTGGCCGGCTGGGACGCCTGGCTCAAGTGGGCGATACCGTCGATGCCGAAGGGGTCCGTCTGGGAGTCGTGGCGATGGATGGATTGCGCATCGAGCGCGTTTCGGTCACTCCGTTGCCAAGCAGCGAAACTCCCCAGACTGGCCCCACGCCGTTCGAATAGCTGCCATGTTCGTTGAGGTCGCCGTCAACCTTCCCCCAGTCCGCGGAACATTCGACTACCATCTGCCTGACGACCTGCGTGACCGCGTTCTACCCGGCCATCTGGTAACCGCGCAGTTTGGCTCGCGCCGCGTCCAGGGCATTGTTGTCGCGCTGCGCGATCAAGCTGCGGTGCCCGAAACGCGCCCAATCGAGTCGCTGGTCGATCCCGATCCCGTCCTCACCCCCGCCCAACTCGAACTCGCAGGCTGGCTTCGCGATCAAACGCATACGGCTTTGATCGATTGCCTTACTTTGATGCTACCTCCCGGCCTAAGCCAGCAAGCCGATACACTGTATTCACTTGCCGATCCACAAGCTCAAGGCAAGTCGAATACCGAGCGCCGCCTGATCGCGCTGCTGGCGCGGCGCGGTCCTTTGCGCGGACGCCAGATCGAGCGCGCCTTGTCCCGTATCCGCTGGCGTCCGAGCGCCGACGCCCTGGTACGCCGCAACGTCCTCACCCGCACATCCGTCCTTGACCCCCCTCGCGCGCGGGCGCGGCGCGTTCGCAATGCGCGCCTCGCCGTTCCGCCGCAATCGGCGCGAGATGCCCTGCCAAACCTGGGAAGATCGGGCACCAAGGCCGCCACCCGCCGCGCTGCAGTCGTGGATGCCCTGATCCAGGAACGCGGGCCGGTGGATGTCAGCTGGATCTACGCCGCCAGCGAAGCCAGTCTCGCCGATTTGCGATTCTTGGAGCAGAATGGGGTCATCATCCTGGGCGAGACCGAAGTTTGGCGTGATCCCCTCGAAGCCCTGGAGTTCGTTCCCAGTGACCCTCCGCGCCTGACACCGGATCAGACAGCTGCTGGGGAAACTATCCGCAGGTGCTTGAAAGATCGGGAGTTACCTCGCCCCAAGCCATTCCTGCTTCACGGTGTGACCGGATCCGGCAAGACCGAGATCTACTTGCACGCCGTGCAAGAGATGCTTGCTCAGGAGCGAAGCTCCATCGTGCTTGTTCCCGAAATTGCCCTCACGCCTCAGACCGTGCGACGCTTCCTGGCCCGATTCCCCGGGCAAGTAGGCCTTTTGCACTCCAGGCTTTCGAACGGGGAACGCTATGATACTTGGCGCCGTGCGCGCGCAGGCCTGCTGCGTGTTATCGTCGGGCCACGCAGTGCCCTCTTCGCTCCTCTGCCGGACATCGGCCTCATCGTCGTCGACGAATGCCATGACGACTCATACAAGAGCACTCACCAGGCGCCACGCTATCATGCCCGTGAAGCCTGCATGGCCTACAGCGCCATTCTGCGCGCGGCCTGCATCTTAGGAAGCGCCACTCCCGACGTAGTTACGAGCTATCGCGCCTCCAAGGGTGAGATCCAGAAACTGACCCTTCCCCAACGCATTCTTGGGCACCGTACTCGGCTGGATCAACAAGAACGGCGGTTGAGCTTGAAATCACGTTATCGACCGGCTGCAGGAGATGCCAAGACCATCGGCATGCCCCCGGTGCGTGTGATCGACATGCGCCAGGAGCTGCGCGCAGGCAATCGATCGCTCTTCAGCCGTGCTCTGCAGGAGGAACTCACCCAAGCCGTAACCTCCGGCGAACAGGCTATCTTGTTCCTCAACCGGCGAGGCACGGCAACCCATATCTTCTGCCGTGACTGCGGCGCGGTCATGCGCTGCCCCCGCTGTGATGCACCGCTAATCTTTCATGGCAAGGACAGCAAGCTTATTTGCCACCATTGCAGCTATCAACGTAATCCGGTGTCGAAATGCCCGCAATGCGACGGAAGCCGAGTGAAGCACTTCGGCGCCGGAACACAGCGTGTCGAAAGCGAGGTGGCAAAGCTGTTGCCGGAGGCACGCACGCTGCGCTGGGATCTCGACACGACCCGGTCCAAGGGTTCGCACGACGTCATCCTGGCGCATTTCGCGGCCCACCGCTCGGACGTACTCATCGGAACGCAGATGGTCGCCAAGGGTCTCGACCTCCCGCTTGTTACATTGGTCGGAGTGGTCTCGGCCGACACCGGCCTCAATCTACCTCACTACAGAGCTGCCGAGCGCACTTTCCAGTTGTTGACACAGGTAGCCGGCCGGGCGGGCCGGGGCTTGCTCGGGGGAAAGGTGATTCTGCAGACCTATCAGCCCGAGCATTACGCCATCCGCGCGGCTGCGAAGCACGATTACGCTGAGTTCTATGAAAAGGAGTTGCGTCTGAGGAAGGAGTTGGGATACCCTCCCTTCCGTCGTTTGGCGCGGCTCGTCTTTCGCCACATATCCGAGAGCCAAGCGGAGTCCGAAGCGGAGCGGTTGGCTGCCGAGCTTCGCTACAGCATCTCTTCCAGCAAGGCGCGGGCGGACTTGATCGGTCCAGCGCCGTGCTTCTTCCGGCGCAGGCGCGGCGAATACCGCTGGCAGATCGTTGTGCGTGCAGCCGATCCCGTCCCCTTGATCCCCGCCGAGCTGCCCAAGGGATGGATTGTTGACATCGATCCTGTGTCGCTGCTATGAACGATGGCAATCGGAACCACTTGGTGAAGGGAGGAGATCGCCCACCCATGAAATCACTCGAAGAACCATCCCAAGGTTCGATCCTGTGTGTCCATTATCTGGAGTGTCCACATGAGTGAAATCCGCACTATCCTGGAGCAACATCTTCAGAGCATTTTCGACAACGACACCGATGCGTATCACGCATCAACAGTCCCCGAGCTCACGCTTTACGAGTGGTACGTGACGCCGCATCGCATTGATGGGCTTCCCTTCCATGACTTCATGATGACGGAAGCCGCACGTGACGACACGGCCGGCCTTGCTCTGGATCCAAGTCCGGAAGGAGGTCGCCCGGAAGATAAGGCGCGCATTCGCTTCGACCTCGCAAACTATCACGAGCAGCGATACAGCGATACCGCCATCTGCTCCTACACGCTCATGGTTTCGAAGGGAACTTCACACGGCGTCAGCGTTCAAAGCCACAACGAAAGCCGCGTGCTCGTACGTCTCGAGGGGACCTGGAAAGTCGTGCACGTGCACAAATCGCCCAGTTGGCAAGCACCCTTCCAGGCGCCGGACGCCTGGATACCTTGAGCAACACAGCCCCATCTGCCGGACACTTGCACGAACCGTTGCATGTGCCCGGCCTTAGAGAATATGGGGTCCTGTTTCAATAGGGGATATTTTTGGGGGGCATGTGCGCTCGAGGGACTCAGACCGCGACCGCGATACCGTTATGAAGCTTGGAGCGCATGGCGGCGATCATCCGCCGCAACGATTCATCCGCATCCAGCAATTCCGCGATCTTGGCGCACCCGTGCATGACCGTTGTGTGGTCCCGACCTCCAAGGACAGTTCCGATCTGCGGCAAGGAAGCTTTGGTCTCCTCACGCATCAAATACATGGCCATTTGGCGCGCCAAGGCGATCTCCTGCCTCCGGCTGCGACCAAGGAGCTGATCCTCCGGCACGTCACAGTCTTCGGCCACAACTGCCAGGATCCTATCCGGAGTGATGGTCGGATTGCTTTGCGAGAAATCCGTCAGAGCAGCTTCCACAAGCGCCGCGTCCAACGGGATTCCCCTCAGCTGTGAATAAGCCATCACCCGCGTGAGAGCACCCTCGAGTTCACGTATGTTTCTCTGCACACGCTGTGCAATCATCTCCAGATATGGCGTGTCGATGACATGTCCCGCGCGTTCTGCCTTGCTGCACAAAATGGCCATCCTGGTTTCGAATTCCGGCGTCTGGATATCCGCCGCCAAACCCCATTCGAAGCGCGATCGCAGACGCTCTTCGAGAGTGACCATGGCCTTTGGAGGGCGGTCGGATGAGACCACGATCTGTTTGTCCTGTGCGTGAAGGGAGTTGAACGTGTGGAAGAATTCTTCCTGTGTGGACTCCTTGCCCACGATGAATTGGATGTCATCAATCAGCAGCAAGTCGATATTGCGGTAGCGTTCGCGAAAGGTATCCGTCCTGTGCTTGCGGATCGAATCGATCAGGTCGTTTGTGAATTCTTCCGAGGAGACATACAGCACGTTCAAGCCGTTCGCGGCACACTCCTGCCCCAAGGCATGCAACAAATGGGTTTTTCCCAGGCCCACGCCGCCATAAAGAAACAGCGGATTGTAGGCCCGAGCAGGATTCTCCGCAACCGCGCGAGCCGCGGCGTACGCGAGGCGATTGTTGGGTCCCACCACGAAAGCGGAGAACGTGTAGCGCGGATTCAGGTTGCTTGAAGAAGCGCTGATGTTGGTGGGTATTGGTAAAGGTGTAAGGCTTGCTTCGCGAAGTTCATCTGCAGGGTCCCCCTGCCAGACAACGAAACGAACCTCTACGGTTCTGCCGGATATCCCTGCCAGCACCTGTTTTGCCGTGGGAAGAAGGCGGTCCTCCAGCCAATCTCGGGCATATGCGTTTCGAACTCCAACGATGTACGTTCCATCCTCATAGGTCAGCAGTTCCGTGTCGCGCACCCATGTGTCATACGCGGCTCGTGGCATCTCAAGCTGAAATTGACCCAGTGCCGCCTGCCAATGTCGGTCCGCGTTCATTCGGGTTCGTACCTCCAAGGATGGCCGGAGAGCCTACTCAGGCCGATGGATTATTCCTCAACTCCTGATCGCCTTTATTCAGCAGTACACCTTGCGATCGACCTCTGAGGGGGAGGTCGCCCCCGAGCCGGAGATCTCCATTGCGCTTCGATTTCCCCCTGCGGAGCCCATCCCAGCGTCGAATGTCATGATAGCAAAAGCGTGACATGATGACAATGGAATCGGGCTGATTCTTCCTAAAAATATTCGAATCTTTAGGAACCTATAATGTAAAGATTAAACGCGCGCTTCAAACGCGAGGCCTCGCGGAGCCAATTTCCGCATCCATCTCCTCACCCCCCGCATTTACATCTCGCGAACCACAATGCCCCAAATGTGGGGGAGGCAATGAGCGATCTTGAAAACCCACTGGAGACCATTCTTAAATGTTAAAAATCCTCCGACGGATGAATCGCAGCCAAGCACTCCTTGATGGGTTCGAAATGAAGGTTCCTCGCGGAGAGAAACGCAAATTGGATCGGCTCTCGCTTCATTTAAGATTGTAAAACACGTGGTCCAGGACAAAACGCGGTCAAGAATCAAGATTTATCAAGGGCAATCTTGAGGGCAGCCTGAAGAGAACGGGCCGGTAGGGTCTCGATTTCTTGGGGTAGCTCCTCCGTCAGCCGCGCCGACTTCGGAATCACCACCCGGCGGAAGCCCAGCTTGGCAGCCTCGCGCAATCGCGCCGGAAGTTGAGCCACAGTTCTCAGTTCACCGGAAAGCCCCACCTCTCCGATCAATGCAAGGTCAGCCGGCACCGGCACATCACGCACGGAAGAGGAAATCGCTGCCGCTACCGCCAAGTCGATAGCGGGCTCATTAACTCTCAACCCGCCCACCACATTCACGAAAACATCTTGATCAGATAAGCGCAGACCTACACGCCTGGATAGAACGGCGATGGTCAGCAGCAGCCGATTGAAATCAATTCCATTGGCTGTGCGGCGAGGATGTCCGAAAGATGTGGGGCTTGTCAACCCCTGCACCTCCACCAGCAAGGGACGGGTACCTTCCATCGTCACCGCAATCGCCGAACCTGGAGCGTTGACCACACGCTCTGCAAGGAAGGCTTCCGAGGGATTGTCGACCTCGCGCATCCCCATGGCGCTCATCTCGAACACGCCCACCTCGCTAGTGGCACCGAAGCGGTTCTTCACCGAGCGCAACAGCCGGTAGGCGTGGTAGAGGTCACCTTCCAGGTAGAGCACGGTGTCGACGATGTGCTCGAGAACGCGAGGACCCGCAATGGCTCCTTCCTTCGTAACATGGCCCACCAGAAACACCGCTGCGCCGGACTGTTTCGCCAGCGCCTGTAATTGCTGTGCCGACTCGCGTACTTGCACTATCGAACCAGCTCCCGACTCGATGTCCGGGAGGTGGACGGTCTGTATGGAGTCAATAATCGCCAGGCGCGGTTCTAGCGTGCGCATGTGTTCCATGATTGCGTCCAAGTCAGTCTCGGAGAGCATGTACAGGTCCGGAGGGATTTCATTGTCTGCGTCGATGCGTCGCGCACGCAATTTGATCTGCTGCGGCGACTCCTCCGCCGAAACATAAAGCACGCGTCCATCCTGAGCCATCTGCATGGCCATCTGCAGCAACAACGTGGACTTGCCGATCCCGGGATCTCCACCGATCAGTACCACCGAACCGGGAACCACCCCGCCTCCAAGCACCCGCGCAAACTCGTCAATCGGCAGATTCAAGCGCTCCTCGCCATGACCCTCGACTTCAATTAGGCGTAGATGTTTCTCGACCGTGCGCTTCGTGCTTCGCCGTGCTCTCGCACGTCGTTCCACCGTTTCGGCTTGCATGCTGTTCCAGGCCCCGCACTGCGGGCAGCGCCCCATGGGCTTGACCGCGGTCTTTCCGCATTCCTTACACGTGTACTGGGTTCTTGACTTGGCCACCGCGACTCCTTACCCGCATTATACGGACCCGTCTTCCCAGCGACAAGTAAGGGCCCGACCTGGTCGGTCGGGCCCTTGAGAGGCCTCAAATTGATTTTGCCTAGCCCGTAGGCAGCACCTCTTGGGCTTCGTCCTCATGCTCGGCGACTGATCTCAAGACCACTTCCCCCTCTTCGGCGTCAATGAGCACCTCATCGTCCGGCTGGAATTCTCCGGCCAACAGTTTGTCGGAAAGGGGGTCTTCGATCTTGTTCTGAATCACTCTCCGCAACGGCCGGGCTCCCATTTCCGGATCGTAGCCCAACTCTGCCAGGAGCGCCCGTCCTTCCTCAGTGATCCGAATGGTCAAGCTCTTGTCGATCAGCCGAGCCGAGACTTTTGCCAATTCAAGGTCTACGATTTGCGTGATTTCTTCCTTGCTAAGTGCGTGGAAGACGATCACCGCATCCACCCGATTGAGAAACTCCGGTCGAAAGACCTTGCGCAAGGCATCCATCAGCTTTTTGCGCATCTCCTCGTACTCAAGTCGTTCCTCGACTTCTTCGTCTACGTCGATGGAAAATCCCAGCTTCGCCGTGCGCTTGATCAGCTCCGCTCCCACATTGGAAGTCATCACTACAATGGCGTTGCGGAAATCTACCTTGCGCCCACGAGCATCGGAGAGTTGGCCCTCCTCCATGATTTGCAGCAGCATGTTGTGCGCTTCGGGATGCGCCTTCTCGACCTCATCGAAGACCACGATCGAATAGGGCCGGCGCCGGATGGCTTCCGTGAGTTGGCCGGCGTCCTCATAGCCCACATAACCTGGAGGCGCGCCAACCAGTCTGCTTACTGTATGGCGCTCCATGAATTCCGACATGTCGATCTGCACCAAGGCTTCCTCGCTGCCAAAGATGAACTCCGCCAGCGCCTTGGTCAACTCAGTCTTGCCAACTCCCGTCGGCCCCAAGAATACAAACGACCCAACGGGACGCTTGGGATCCTTCAATCCCGCACGCGAGCGGCGGACCGCGCGCGCGATCGCCTCAATTGCCTCATCCTGCCCAATGATGCGCTCGTGCAGCGCCTCTTCCATGTTCAAGAGACGCTGAGATTCCTCTTGCGCGATTTGCATGACAGGCACGCCGGTCCACATGGAGACAACTTCGGCTATGTCCTCCGAGGTTACATCCGGACCTGCCTTGGAGTCTTTCCAGGCGGCGCGCATCTTCTCGAGCTTGGCCTCTAGCTCTGTCATGGAAACCATGATCTCTTGAGCATCATCGTGACGTGCATCATCGATGGCCTTTGCGTGAGCTTCCTTGATTTCTTTGAGCTCGGAGGTCATCTCTCTCAGAGATGCCGCTTCGGGGCTCTTGTACATGCGCACACGTGATGCGGTCTCGTCAATCAGATCGATGGCCTTATCCGGAAGAAAGCGATCTGTAACGTAGCGTGCGGAGAGGTGGGCCGCTGCTTCCAAGGCCTCGTCCTGAATCTTCAGCTTGTGGTGTTCTTCATACGGACCCTTGACTCCGCGCAGAATACTGATCGTTTCTTCAATCGTCGGCTCATCCACCATAACCGGCTGGAAACGGCGTTCTAGGGCAGCATCGTTCTCGATGTGTTTGCGGTATTCGTCAAGCGTTGTGGCGCCGATAACCTGCAGTTCTCCTCGCGATAGGGCAGGTTTCAGGATGTTTGCCGCGTCCACGGATGATCCAGCCGATCCCGCTCCTACCAGCATGTGCACTTCATCGATGAACAGGATGCAGCCGGCGGACTTGAGTTCGTCGATCACGCGCTTGAGGCGCTCCTCAAACTGACCGCGATACATGGTTCCCGCCACGAGCGAGCCCACATCGAGTTGAAGCACTTTCTTTTCCAGCAGCGGTTCGGGGGTCTCCCCAGCCACGATGCGCTGGGCCAATCCTTCGACGATGGCGGTCTTTCCCACGCCAGGTTCGCCAATCAATGCAGGATTGTTCTTGGTACGGCGAGCGAGGATTTGGATCACACGCTCGATCTCCTTTTGGCGCCCGATCACCGGATCCAGCTTACCCTCAATCGCCAGGTTGGAAAGATCGGTTGCCAATTGGTCCAGAAGTGGAGTCTTGGCTTGCTTCTCCTTGTGCGCTGGAGCAGCCCTTTTCGAACTTCGGGGACTAGGACCCTCTTGGAGGATGCGTCTTGTCTGACGGCGGACTTGCTCAGGCGTGATCCCCAGACGTCGCAACACATCAATACCCACGCCTTCACCCTGTCGCACGAGTCCTAGCAATATATGCTCCGTGCCAATGTAATGGTGGTTCATGCGGCGCGCTTCTTCGGCCGCCTGTTGCAGCGCCTTTTCCGTGCCGGGAGCCAGATCCAAGCTGCCTCCAGTGTGGCGTCCTATGCCTGTCAGCCGCTGGACTGTTTCTTTCACGCGAGCCTGATCCAGGCCCAACTCCTTCAGCACACGCCCAGCGACACCGCCTTCCTCGCGCATCAGCCCCAGCAGAAGATGCTCGGTTCCGATGTGGTTGTGACGAAGGTTTTCGGCTTCTTCATGAGCAAGGCTTAGAACCCGGCGGGCTCTTTGCGTGAACCGTTCCCACTTATCCGCCACAGATTGTTCCTCCACTCCCTGATGACGCTACCGTCATCCTGAATTGGATTCTACCAGACTACCTTCTTTGATGACTTAACCGGCGTACAGTCCAAAGGTGCTATAGACCATTAGGCCGGGGGCATTTGGAGCCTGCCACCCGGCCGTATTATCTAAGCGCCCTCGTTTTGAGGGTCTTCAGCACTCTCCGTTTCCGGAGAGTGTTCCACAATCGGGACCGACTCGCTCTCATCGGATTCGCCCCCCTCGGGAGGAGATTCAGAGCTGTCCTCGGGCTCTTCCGTTGCATCGCCAGCAGCTTCCGGCACTTCCTCTTTCACTGCCTCGGGGGCCTCTTCAGCTACGGCTTCCACCGCAGCATCTTCAGCTTCTTCAGCCTCTGGAGCTTCCTCATCCACTGCTTCGGGTGTTTCTTCTTCTACAGCTTCCACATCAGCAGCTTCAGCCTCTTCAGCCTCTGGGGCCTCCTCTTCGACCGCTTCGGGCGCATCTTCAGCTACGGCTTCTGCCTCAGTAGCTTCAGCTTCTTCAGCCTCTGGAGCTTCCTCTTCGACCGCTTCGGGCATCTCTTCAGCTACGGCTTCTACCT
>DAOVIK010000153.1 GCA_030673735.1 Anaerolineae bacterium | reverse complement strand
AACCCAATCGTAGGGCCGGCCCGGAGGGAGCCTGCAGCGAGAAGCCCTAAGGATGGGATTGGGCGGATGGATTGGCCAGGAAGCACACAGTTTGGCCAAGGATCCGCGACGGAAGTAATTGCCTTGAGGGATGGAGTAAACAATGAAACGCCCCAGAGACATGGGTATCGGCTAAGAAGCCGAAGGGACCGCCAACTCGCAGTGCGCTTCGCCTAGCAGAACTTTCAAAAAGAGCACGAATAGCGGGTTGTGAAGAAGAGGTGGTCGCTAAAAAAGACCTTCGCAACCATAAAGAGACGGAATAGGGCGGTAGGAGGTCTGGCACCAGCTAGGAGCTAGAATCGCCAAATTCCGTGCAAGGGCAGCGGGGAAAGTAGAAGCTCTTGCTGCCATGTTTCGCGTGTCTAGATTGTCATTATCTCGATAAATAGAATAAAGGAGAAGGACCATGTCTATGCAAGCACTGAATCACCTGGTAGCACGCTCGATTGTCGACCCGTCCATCGTGGTTTCATACAATGCTGGGCGGATTGCCGACGTATTAACCGAATTCGAATTCACGCCCGAGATGCGCTCGAGCCTTACGCAGTTGCAGGCGGATACCTTTACTGAGTATGCCATGTTCGCATACAGAGTGGTCAAGGCTGCCGCAGAGGCCGAGACGCGCATCAAGATGCCGTCCCCGTTGGAGGGCATTCTGCCGAGCGCGGATCGATCGGATAGGGAGCAGGTTGCATGATACCGGTAACCCAGGAAGAGCGCGAGTGGTTTCTCGATAATATCGCGCAAGGCCTGGTAGAGTACACCGGGGTCGCTGAGCCACCAGTTCCAGTCGAAGAGATGCTCAAGCACCCCCCGGATCTCTACCGCGATGACCTTGGCGTGGTAGATATGCGCTCAGACTTGTGGGACGCCACGTTCGCGCGGCCCCTGACGCAGCGCGGCAACATCTTCGTGCGCATGGATCTTTCTCCTGAAGAACGCCGATTGGCCCTGGCAAGGGAGACACTCAGTGCGTTGATCACGAGCAAACAGGGAAGGGCGATGGGATTGCCCAAGATGTTTATTTCGGATCTGCGCGCTTCGGCGGATTACTTCGCACGTGCGCTGCTTGCACCGCTTCGCTTTGTCGATGCCCATAGAAAACAGGATAAGAGGCCGGATACCATGGCTGACGATTTCTGCATACCTCAAAGCGTTGCGGACGAACGATGGGACGAGCTTCACACAAGAATGAGCTGATTCAGACGGCTTACTGCATAGACTGTTGAATAGGCCGGCCGTTTGGCTGGCCTATTGCGTCCATAGGAGGAGTCTGGGACCGCCGATCCTATCTCGAAGAGCCAAGCTGGGTCCTATGACAAGGGAGTATTGTCCTACTAGAGGGTAGTAAGGCCAAAAGGTTATAATCGCAAATGGTCACCACGTAAGTCACGAATCGCAGCTAGGCTTTGCGGGGGAGGAATCTGGGCGTATGCCACGTTGGTTGCGAAAAGCGAAAGACCGTGACTGGAGATTGGGGCTTTTCCTCACGGTTGCACTTATCGCCATCGGCACCGGCCAAAATATGAATGCAGGCCTTGCGGCCAAGCCTCCCAACCGGGAGGCTGACTTTGGGTCGGAGTCTCTCGAAGAGGCCTTCTCAACAGCAGATCTATCAACTCCTACCCCTACCGCAACATCAACCGCCAGTACCTCCGCCTCGCCTACGCAGGAAAATCCCGATCAGGTAGCAACCCCTGACCTTGGCACGCTCATCTATGTGTCGCGTTCGGGAGGCTATGAGCACATGGTCGCCTTCTCATGCGCAAATCAACAAGCGCGGCTCCTTGTTTCGGGTCCATGGCATGATCGAGATCCTGCAGTCAGCCCCGACGGAAGTCGCATTGCTTTCTCGTCGCATCGTGATGGTAATTGGGAGCTTTATCTGCTCGACGTGGCACATGGCTCCCTGCGAAGATTGACGAACACCGATGGACTCGAACGAAATCCGGCCTGGTCACCGGATGGGCTTTGGATCACCTATGAAGCCTATTACGAATCGAACTACGATATCTGGATCATGCCTATCGATGCCAGGCAAGCGCCCATCCAACTCACCAGCGATCTTGCAGATGACACCTCGCCTGCTTGGGATCCCATCAACCGCCGCATCGCCTTTGTATCGGATCGAGATGGGAATCCGGATATCTTCTTTGCACATCTGGATCGTGCGGACGAACGTTTCGTCAACCTGACACAATCATCACAACCTGAAATGGACCCGGCGTTCAGCCCGGATGGTTCGGCGCTTGCATACGTCACTCAACAAGCTGACTTGGATTTCATTAGAGTCAGGGATCCGGCCAATTTGGGATCTTCTGGCAGAGTTTTGGGTCAGGGCCGATCACCAACGTGGACGTCGGACGGAAGTACTTTGCTCGCCATCTTGCATGCCGCCAACGATAGCTATCTGATGCTCTATCCGTTGGAGGGCAACGGCTCATCAGTGGCTGGGCTCCCACAGCCCGATCGTTTGATGGATATTGGCTGGTCGTCTCGAGACGTCATTGGTGATCTGACTTCGGCCGGAATTTTGCTGGAAGCCCCGGACCAAGATGTGGGGAGTCATGACGCATCCGATGCTGCTGCCAACGGGAGCATACCGCTGGTATCCATCCCGGGCGTCTCGGCGCCGATCCCAAAGCTCTCAGAAAGCGTTGTGACGTCATTTTTAGAGCTGAGAGATCGCGTGGTTCTTGAAACGGGTTGGGATTTCCTGGGAACCCTGGATAACGCGTTTGTTGGTGTGAACGACCCTATGCCGCCCGGATATGCCAATGTGGATTGGCTCTACACGGGCCGCGCTTTCTCGTTCAACTCCGCGGCGCTGCACGCCAGGTGGGTGGAAATCGTGCGTGAGGACTTCGGCGGCCTGACTTATTGGCGCGTCTTCGTCCTCGTCTCCCGGCAAGATGGGTCGCTCGGTGAACCTATGCGAAGTTTTCCCTGGGATCTGGAGGCGCGCTTCAACAACCATCCCGCAGACTATGATGGCGGTGGCAAGGATCGATCAGAGATTCCCTCGGGCTACTACGTGGATTTCACGGAATTAGCTGCAGACTATGGATTCGAGCGTCAGCATGCGTTGCATAACTGGCGCACATTCTTCCCCGGCGCCCGCTTCAACGAATACGTTCGCACGGATCGACTAACATGGGATGAAGCCATGCTGGAGATCTATCCTCCATCCGCCTTCGTCACGCCAACGCCCTTCAGAACACCGATACCATCACGCTGAGGTCAGTGTCAGACGAGCCGAGGCGTGAGAGCTTGAGCTGGACCTCGCATTAGTCACAGATCAATCCGAGCAGTGCTACATTCTGGATGATGAAGAGTGGATCGTACCACGTGCAGGAACCAAGCTACATGGACCAAAGGGCTGCTGATTTTGGCCGCTGGCATTTGTGCAGCGTTGAGTCTGGTGCGTCCTGCCCATGGCATGCCTTCGCTGGTTGATACCAGTGAAGGCATGAGCGATGACCTGGTCGCAAGCCCGACCAGCACAGTGGAAGTTCCCCTTCAACCTACACCTGAGATACCTGACTACAACCCGCCGGCTGCCTCGTCAGACCGACCTCCGTTGTACGAAGTGCCCATGGCCCTGCGTGCTGAAGATCATTATTACTTCACGCGTCCAATTCAATCCGGCAACCGCAACTGGCCCCATCCCACATACCGCTTTGGAAGTACGCTATTCGGCCGGGATCCCTTGCACACGGGTGTGGACATGGCCACGGACATTGGAACGCCCATCGTAGCGGCTGGATCCGGCAATATAATTTGGACCGGCTTTGGTTTCTCCAGAGGCGTGTACGATCCTGATGATAATTACGGACAGGCGATAGCTATCCGCCATGATTTTGGATACCGAGGGCAGAATCTCTACACGGTTTATGCGCACTTGAGTTCTATCGCCGTGTGGCCTGGCCAGAGAGTAGAAGCTGGGCAGATCATCGGCAGGGTTGGATCGACAGGGCGGAGCACGGGCCCACACTTGCATTTCGAGGTGCGCTTGGGGGACGACATCTATTCGAAGGTGCAGAATCCCGAGCTTTGGATGAGCATGCCTGAGGGGTGGGGAGTGCTATCCGGAAGGTTGGAAGACGATTGGGGGCGACCCCTTCATGTGCAACGTCTGAATATCAGATCTTTGGAGACGTCCCAAGGATGGTATGTTTGGACATACGCAACGGACACATTGGGCGCGGACCCAATCTATTTGGAGAACTTCGCCATCAGCGACCTTCCTGCGGGTCGATATCGACTCGATACTTATTACCGCTGGCGAACGTATAGGGCGGATATTGAAATCCTTCCGGGGCGAACCACGTTCATTGCTTTCCGGGGACAGGCAGGCTTCGTCATCGAACCTGACCTCGTAATCAGTACCTGGACACCACCAATTCCCTGATTGAAACGCAAGTATCGAGCAATACGGCAGTTCTGGATCGCGCAAGATTGCGTGTGCCTTTGGCATGAACGCATCTGTGCCGCGGCAGGGAGTGAAGTTGATGTCCTAGGATATGCCTAACAGACGGGAAGAACGTGCACAAGAGCTTAGTTATGTCAAATGATCTTGACTCTCGATTGGTGCTTATGCTATCCTTCGGCGCGATTCAGACGAGCAGGTAATGCGGAGGACCGATGGTTCGCGAGCGTGTTGCTGATAACGTGTATGTTTTCACCAGCGAGCTCTACGCCCAGGTTAATGCTGGTGCAATTGTGGGTCCCGAATGGTCGGTGGCGATCGACACGCTGCCTGTGCCTTCGGAAAGCATTGAAATGCGTGATTATCTTGAGAAACGGTTGGGCAGCCCCGTACGCTATGTGATCAACACGCACTACCATGCGGATCACACATACGGCAATAATTGGTTCAAGCACGCTACAGTGATTGGAGATGCAACTTGTCGTGAGTTGATGGACAAGCGCGGCCGTGAAGCCCTGCGTGTCGCCAAGCAACACAGTCGTGAGATGCGGGATGTTGAGATCGTGCTGCCTTCGATTGTGTTCGATGCAGGATCCATCAGTTTGAAAATTGGGAAACGCACTCTCCAACTGATCCTATTGCCTGGGCACAGTCCCGATGGATTGGGCGTGCTGGTGCTTGAAGATCGAGTTCTTTTT
>DAOVIK010000154.1 GCA_030673735.1 Anaerolineae bacterium | reverse complement strand
CGGCCTGACGTCGACATTGAGCTTGGAGTGGGCGCGCTTCAACATCGCCGTCAACTGCGTTGCGCCCGGCGCCACGCGCACGCGCATGACCGAGGGTATTCCCGAGAAGATCATGGAAGGGCTGCTCGCCAGGATCCCCATGCGCCGTCTGGCGGAGCCCGAGGAGATCGCCGCCGCGCACCTATTCTTTGTATCCGATGAAGCCGCCTACATCACAGGACAGACGCTCTTCGTGGACGGCGGCATCAGCGTGGGTGTCTGAGAGGAATGAAACTATGGCAGAGAAAGAGAAACAAACACCAGATCATAATGAACCCATCTTGAAAGACAAGGTGGCCCTGGTCACCGGAGGAAGCCTGGGGATCGGAACCGCCATCGTTTTCGATCTTGCCTCCCATGGAGCCAATGTCGCCTTCACCTACAGGCGCCACGAGGAAGAAGCCAAGCAGATCGCAAAGCAGGTCGAAGCCATGGGCAGGCGTGCCTTGCCGCTCAAGGCCGACGTCTCCGTCTTTGAAGAGGCGCAGGGCATCGTGGACAAGACCGTCGAGGAGTTGGGCGGGCTTGACATCCTGGTCAACAACGCCGGCATGAACTGGGACGGCGTGATCTGGAAGATGACCGAGGAACAGTGGGACCGTGTGATCTCTGTTGATCTGAAGGGCTGCTTCAACTACATTCGCGCTGCGGCACCGACCTTTCGTGAACAAGGGAGTGGAAAAATCGTCAACATCGCCTCGATCAATGGATTGCGGGGCAAGTTCGGGCAGTCCAACTACTCGGCTGCCAAGGGCGGCGTGATCGCCCTGACCAAAACCGTTGCGCGGGAGATGGGGCGCTCGAGCGTAAACGTAAATGCCGTTGCTCCCGGTCTGATCGAGACGCCGATGGTTAAGGAGGCACCCGAGAAAGTGCGTGAGATGGCCTTGGCCGAGATAGTTCTAGGCAGGCTTGGGCAACCGGAGGAAGTGGCTTCGGTGGTCACGTTCCTTTGCAGTGAGAGTGCGCGACATATCACCGGGGAGGTGATCACCGTGGATGGAGGGCAGTACCTGTGAGAGAAGCAGTCATCGTACAGGCAGTCCGAACCCCGATTGGAAACCACGGCGGGGGCTTGAGCAGCGTAAGACCGGATGACATGGCAGCCATCGTTGTTGCCGAGGTAGTCAAGCGCGCTGGCATCGAGCCTGAAATCATCGAGGAAGTATATTTAGGCTGTGCCAACCAGGCCGGCGAGGACAATCGCAACGTGGCGCGCATGGCAACATTGCTCGCAGGCCTTCCGACCTCGGTGGCGGCCGTCACCTTCAATCGTCTCTGCGCTTCAAGCTTGAATGCCATCAACGCTGCTGCGCGGGCCATCAAGCTGGGCGAGGGAGATGTGTTCGTCGCCGGTGGTGTTGAGTCCATGTCTCGATCTCCCTTTTCGGTGCCCAAGGCCGAGCGCGGCTTTCCGTGGGGAAACCTCACCATGTGGGATACCACCATCGGCTGGCGTTTCCCCAATGCCAAGCTCAAGGATCAGTACGGCAATGAAGGCATGGGCGAGACGGCTGAGAATATCTTCGAAGAGAAGAAGATTAGCCGCGAGGATCAAGATGCCTTCTCGCTGCAGAGCCATCAGCGAGCGATCGCTGCCATCGATGAGGGAAGGTTCAAGGACGAGATCATCCCCATCGAGATACCACAGCGCAAGGGCGATCCGATCGTTGTGGACACCGACGAGCGCCCGCGGCGCGACTCCACGCTGGAGAAGCTGGCCAAGCTGCGCCCGGCCTTTCGCAAGGACGGTTCTGTCACAGCCGGCAATGCCTCCGGCGTCAACGACGGAGCGGCTGCTGTACTGGTGATGTCGGCTGAGAAAGCGCAGGAGCTGGGCCTCAAGCCCTGGCTGCGGATCGTGGCGTCGGCTGCTGCCGGCGTCGAGCCGCGCACAATGGGCTACGGTCCGATCCCTGCCGTGCGCAAGGCGCTCGAGCGCGCCGGGCTATCGCTTGAGGACATCGGCCTGATCGAGCTCAATGAGGCATTCGCGGTGCAGGCGCTGGCCGTGATCCGGGAATTGGGATTATCCGAGGAAATCACAAACGTGAACGGCGGCGCCATCGCGTTGGGGCATCCCCTGGGCGGAACGGGTGCGCGCATCGTGTGCACTTTAGCGCACGAAATGCGCCGCCGCGCCCCCAAGGCGAAACGCCCGTACTACGGTTTGGCCTCACTCTGCGTTGGTGTAGGGCAGGGGGAAGCCACGATTTTCGAATGGGTTGGAGACTGAGCTATGCGACTTGAAAATGCCTATATCCCTTACGGAGCGTATTGGAGCACTCCCTTCTGCCGCTGGCAGGGCAGCTTTGCCAACCTGCATGCGTTGCGCTTCGCTGCCGACATTGCCGTGCAGGCGATGGAGGAGCGCAAGCTGAAACCCGAAGGGTTCGATGCGCTGTTCCTGGGCACAACTGTCCCAGCGCCCTCGTCGTTCTACGGCGCGCCGTGGGTAGCAGGGATGATCGGCGCAGAAGGCATCAGCGGGCCGACCATCTCGCAGGCTTGCGCCACTTCGGCGCGTGTGATCGCCAGCGCGGCCTACGAGGTTGACGCCAGCGCCGGCAATGGCGAGGCATCTGCCATCCTGTGCATCACCGCCGACCGCACTTCCAACGGTCCGCATCTCGTGTATCCCAGTCCACTGTCACCCGGCGCGAGGCCGGAAGCCGAGGATTGGGTGTGGGATAACTTCAACCGAGATCCCTTCGCCAAGAACGCCATGATCCAGACCGCCGAGAATGTGGCCCAAGAGGAAAACATTTCCACCGAGGCGCAGCACGAGGTCGTGCTCATGCGTTATGAGCAGTATCAGCAGGCGCTCGCCGATGACAGCGACTTTCTGAAATGCTTCATGCCTTTCCCGGTCGAGATCAATCCCAGCGGCCGCAAGGTCATTGGCGAGGTCAATGGCGACGAGGGCGTTTTCCCAACGACGGCTGAGGGTCTGGCGAAGCTCAAGCCGGTCCTGCCCGAGGGGTCCGTCACGTTTGGTGGGCAGACATTTCCCGCCGACGGCAACGCAGGCATGGTCGTGACGGGCAAGGAAAAGGCGGCGCAGATGAGCCGCGATCCCAAGATCGAGGTTCGCATCCTGTCCTTTGCGCAAGCTCGCGCCAAGCCCGGTTTCATGCCGCAGGCAAATCTACCGGCCGCAAGCCGGGCTCTCGATCTTGCCGGCGTGAAGGTCAAGGATCTTGCGGCCATCAAGACGCATAATCCCTTCGCCGTCAACGATATCTGCGTCTCCAATGGCATGGGTATCCCCCTCGAGAAGATGAACAACTACGGATCCTCGTTGATCTGGGGCCATCCCCAGGGTCCGACGGGCATGCGCCTGGTGATCGAGCTGATTGAGGAGCTTGCTCTATTAGGCGGCGGCTACGGTTTGTTCACCGGCTGTGCCGCTGGCGATACCGCAGGTTCGCTGGTGCTGCAAGTCGGCGAACCCAGCTAGCCGAACCATCAACACAATCACAACCGAGACCCGTGCGCAAGAGCACGGGTCTCATATTTACTATGAATATCCTGATGGACCGATCCAAATCATGCCATTTTTTCTTACGCCGACAACGCTCGCGGGCCAAGGTGAATCGTGGCAATCTGGGGTCCGTTGTGTGGGGCAACTACCTATTGCATAGGGGTATCAGGAGTGCGTATCAATCATCATCGCTGCCGGACCGGCGCAGACGGCGCAGGAAGCCAAGCACAGCAGAAGCAACGGCCTTGCCTCCCGAGATCGCCCGATCGGCCAGTGCTCTGGCGCGAGCCAGCCGGATTTCCGGCTCTTGGCCCGTGAGTTCGTAGAGTTCGACCAGCACGCCCTGCGTGCTTTCGGGGTGAATGAAGGCAATGAGCTTACCGCCCGTGCCTACGACAGGCTCACTGTTGATCAAGCGTATGCCAAGCGTTTGCATTCGCTGGATGAAGTGCTCGATGTTGTCGACCTCCAGGCATATGTGGTGCATGCTGGTGCCGCGTTCCTTGAGGAAGCGGGCGATGCCGCTGTCCTCGTCGGTTGGCTTCACGAGCTCGAGCTCCGAATCGCCGGTAGAAAGAAAGGCAACGATGGATTGCATGTCCGGGACGTCCTCTACGTGCGTGACCTCCAGTCCCAGTCCATCGCGCCAGAACTCGAGCGCCGATTCGATGTCATCAACCACGACAGCAACGTGGTCGATCCGTTTCACGGATGGCATGCGTTCCTCGCAGGTCGTCTGCTCTCCATCGGGCGTTTGAGAGCGTCGGTAACTCGCGTTGGGTGAGATGATACCAGCCTAGATTGTAACCTTTTGTTGGTATTCGCCCCAGTTCGATCGCAGCACGCCGCAGATCTCGCCCAAGGTGATGTCGGCTTCCACACATTCGATGAACAGCGGCATCAGATTCTCGTTGCCCTGCGCACCCTCCTCAAGACGATCGAGCAAGGAGGATACCTTCTCGGCGTTGCGTTTGGCGCGAAGCTCGGCGAGCCGCTGGCACTGGTCGCGCTCGATATCGGGATCAACCTTCAGGCGCGCTAGCGTGACGGGCTTGTCGCTTTCGAAGGCATTCACTCCCACCACGATCTGCTCATCCCGCTCAATTGCTTGTTGAGCACGGTAGGCCGATTCGATGATCTCCTGCTGCATGTATCCAGATTGAATGGCGGCCAGCGCGCCACCCATGCCATCGATCTCCTTCAGGTAACTCCCCACGCGTTGCTCTATCTCATCGGTCATGCTTTCCACGAAGTACGAGCCGGCGAGCGGATCGATTGTATTGGCGACGCCGGATTCAGCGGCCAGGATCTGCTGCGTTCGCAGCGCCACACGCACTGCGTGCTCCGTGGGCAGGCTCAGCGCCTCGTCCATGCTGTTGGTGTGCAGCGATTGCGTACCGCCGAGCACGGCCGCCAGCGCCTGCAGCGCCACTCTGGTCACGTTGTTCTCCGGCTGCTGGGCAGTAAGCGTCGAGCCGGCGGTCTGGGTGTGGAAGCGCATGAGCTCGGATCGGGCATCCTTGGCGCCAAATCGATCGCGCATCCAGCGTGCCCAAAGGCGCCGCGCGGCGCGGAACTTGGCGACCTCCTCGAGCAGGTCATTGTGAGCGGCAAAGAAGAACGCCAATTGAGGGGCGAAATCGTCG
>DAOVIK010000186.1 GCA_030673735.1 Anaerolineae bacterium | reverse complement strand
TTCGCCATCCTTCGCGTATGATCGAATTAGCATCGCACACTGCCACGGCCTGAGTTTCGGGCTTGTGAAGAAAACTTTCCAGGTTCGCTCCGCCTTTGTTGCCGATGCCAATAAAACCCATGGCGATGCGATTGCTTTAATCGGGCGACGCAAGTGCAATGCCCAGGGCAGAGTATTTGACAAAAGTCAACGACGGGCCTGCCTATTTGTGAGAAATTATACAAAGAGAAGAATACCGTTTGCGATCGGGCGACATCCTCAGTGGTTAGTGCATGCCGTCGATCGTCCATCCGTGCATGGGACTCTCCTGCACCCATTCAAATTCAACGGAGCGATGTGATGCAATCACTTTCCAAGCGCTTCCAATACTTGTTCCGCTCAACAAAGGGGCTCACGCTCGTGGCCATTGCCGTCGTATCCCTGGCGGTTGCAATCTGGGGCATGCTCTCTGGCCCTCTGGCAGAATGGGGAGTCAGGGATGTGGTTGTGCGCGCGCTGAATATGGATCTGGTTGAAGCCGAGCGCGAAGGCCGCATCGTCATGCTCTACCACAGCATCGCGATGGCCGTCGTGGCGATTGAGGTGTACTTCATCACAGGCATTGTGCAGATGAAGAAAAGTCAGAGGAGCTATATCAACGCTACGGTAACGGCAGGTTACCTGTGTGCTATCACTTTTGGGCTTCTCTTCGGCTACTTCGGCCACAACTGGATCTTCCACGGCATCTTCTTGTTCGGCCAATCTTTGATGTTCTTCGGAGGGCTGCAATTGGCAGTAGCCTTGTGGCCATGGAAGAAGGAATACTTGATACAAGACCCTGATCGAGCGCGTACCAAGAAGGGCGTCGATCTCGAGCGGGTAGCGTTTTTCTTCATGGCGGTGGCTACCTTGGGCTCGGTTCTATTTGGCGCCATTCCGGGCTCCTTCTTTGGCAACGGCTTTGAAACTTTCCTGGCTGAAAATACACTCCGCGAACCCAACAAATCACCTTTGGATCTCGCCGTCATAGGTCACTTGCACATCATGCTCACCTTGGTCGGCGTGGCCATGGCGCTCGTTGTCGGCCGCTGGCTGGACTTCAAGGGCACCTGGCATAAGTTGGCCATGCCCAGCATGATCGTCGGCACCATCATCATCACCCTGGGTGTGTGGGCAGTCGTCCCCTTTGAGGCTATTGCACACTTGATCATCTACGTCGGCTCGGTCTTTGTACTGCTGGGAGGGCTGTTCCTGGTGATCTACGCCTGGGGCAAGATCATCCGAGATCGCATTGCAGAACAAGGCATAGAGAAACCTTCCTTCGGGCAGAAATTCAAGGCCCTGTTCCACGACCCCCTGAAGTTTGGGGCCGCCTGGCAGATGGTGTTCATGAACTTCGTCGTAACTTTCATTGGCTTGTTCATGGCGGCTAAGCTCGATGAGATCATGCGTGTATGGCCGGCTCGAGAAGAGCGTATCACGCTCACCGGGCATTGGCACACCCTGTCCACGATCATTGCCACGATAATGTTCTTCTACTTCGCTGACATGGTCGGTTTGAAGGGCAGAGCACGCAAGTGGTTAGGCTGGACGATGATCGTTGGATCCAATATCGCGTTTGCCGCCAACACCGCTTTCTCGATCAAGAGGTTGTTCGTCTCCGAGGCCGCACAGCAACCCTTCGTGAATGTGACTTCACTGCTGACGGAAATCGGTTTGGGATCCGTGCTCATTGCTCTGGCGGTATTCCTCATATGGCGCTTGATCGATCTTTTCAAGCGGAAGGGCCTCTGGTCAAAAGAGCTCGCCTAGGAAGGGATGGAGCTCCAGCAGTCTGAAATGAACAGGGCATTGGCAACTTATGAGTTAAACCATGACTGGAGGAATTTGATGAAGCGCACGTACATCATCCTGCTCCTGACGGCTGTCATTCTCTCGGCTTGTGGACCGCAGGCGGGAAGCGGTGATTATTCGGACCTTGAATTCGGCACCAGCGCTGATCCCGATGCCTGGGTTCGTGTGGGCGCGGGGGAATTCTATGAGGGCCAGTTCGACCACGAGACCATGGTTGACTACGATTACGAAATCATGGTCAACAATGTGACCAACGCTCAGTATGCTGAGTACCTCAATCTCGTGATGGAATCAGGTGGTGTTGAGATAGCAGAATACATCGGTCTCTCAATTCAAATGGAAGATGTCGATCTTGAGAATGACGCCCAAGGAATCGTCGGCGATTATCCCGGCGACGCCTTCCACGGATACAACCACGAGGTCGAAATCTTGGCGGGGATCCGGCTGCACATGCCCGTGGAGGCGGAGGGACTTGGAATTGCCTTAGATGGGAATGAATACCGCCCGCTGCCGGGCCTTGAGAATCACCCTATGACCGCGGTTACTTGGTTCGGAGCCCTCGCCTATTGTGAGTTCAATGGGGGGCGATTGCCTTCAGAGATTGAGTGGGAGAAGGCCGCGCGCGGTGCTGATAGACGCCCATATCCCTGGGGATACGGGATCTCCGAAAGCAACGCCAATTACTACCATAGCGATGATCCATTCGATGGTCTCAACGCTGGATCCGGCGGCACTACGCCCATCGGATTCTTCAATGGGCAGGCCTACGCTGGCTTCCAGACCAGCGACTCGCAGAGTCCGTACGGGCTCAACGACATGGCGGGCAACGTGTGGCAGTGGACCGGAGACGTTTACGAGAATACGCATCTTCGCTATATGCGAGGCGGAAGCCTGGCAAGCTACGCACATGATCTCAGGATCTGGACACGCAACAGCGCAGGCCCGGACTACTTCAGTCCCAACGTAGGTTTCCGCTGCGTGCGGGATCCTATGGACTAGGAAGTCTTTTTCATGCTCGATGTGGGATCCGCGTGGTAGGATGATCGCACAGATCAAAGGAGCCGATTGGTGACATCCAAGCTGGCAACGGACAGTACGAAAGAGCTCGGGCGCTTGAGCGAATTCAAGCTGCGCTTGCGCGGCTACTGGTCGTTAACCAAGGGTCTGCAAACGGCCCTCTTGCTGATTACTGGGCTGGCCGGCTACGCCAGCAGCAGATGCCCGGTCATGAATCTTCCAGCCTTCCTGGGAATTGCAGGCAGCCTGTTCTTCGCTATCTCCGGGAGCACCGTACTCAACATGTGGTTCGACCGGGATATCGATGCCAAGATGGACCGCACTTGTTGGCGGCCACTTCCTTCGGGAAGGATAAAGCCCAACGAAGCGCTCATCTTTGGGTTGGTAATGTCTGCGCTGGGGATCGGGTGGGCATTGGCCATCGATATTCTATACGGCCTTATCGTTATTGCTGGCCTGGTGTTTGACGTCCTGGTCTACACCGTGTGGCTCAAGCGCCGAACGCCTTGGTCGATCGTCTGGGGTGGCTTGGCCGGCGGAATGCCGATCTTGGCCGGGCGCGCACTGGGAATGGGGCATATCGACTGGTTCGGGATCTCGATGATGTTCGCAGTGCTCTTCTGGATACCGACACACATCCTCACCTTCAACATGCGCTATTTCGAGGACTATAAGAAAGCCGGTGTTCCCACCTTCCCCTCCAGTTATGGCTATAGCATGACGCGCCGGACCGTTGCCTTATCCAGCCTGCTGGCTGCCCTGGCAATCGGTTTCTCGGCTGTCGGCATTGGAATGGCGATTGGCGCGATGCGATTGCTCATAATACTCTCTGGTGGCCTGCTGGCCTTGGCTCTTGGAAGCTTGTTGCGGCCCTCGGAGCGTCTCGATTTCGGTCTGTTCAAGTACGCCTCGCTATACATGCTAGGTTCGATGCTGCTTCTGGTGAGCGAGGCCTTCTAGTGGTTTCGATCCCCCCCCAGTTCAATATGCTGAAATCCACGCCTCTGAGACTTCATTTCTGTGTGAATGGGATCAGAGGCTTTTTCTCACTCGGTGTTCCAACCGATGCTGATAGCGATATCGTCCCATGGATATCCCCGCGCCGATTCTTCTGCTGCGTGTAGCGGCGCGGGTCATGCGTTGGGTTGCTGCATGACGATATATTGAAGCGCGCAATCCAGCGAGTACAACCGGAATGTAACCAATGATCGATCGAAGCTTCATCATGCGGTTGAAACCCGGAGTTGGGAAAGGGTGGCTATACGTTGTTGCGGGTTTGACCTGGTGTGGCGTGGGAATCCTGTTGACCAGCTACGCGGTAGAGTGGTTCGTGCTTGCTGAGCCGGGCTGGCTGCCCTACCTACTTGCAGCCGCATTGCTAGTCGGGCTGACTTTCTATGGATTCATCCTTGCCAGGTTTGCAGAGAAGAACATAACGCGAATTGATGCCTATTCAGAGGACAAGATTTGCCTCTTCGCTTTCCAGCGCTGGAGCAGCTACCCACTGGTCGTGTTCATGATTTCCCTGGGCATCTTCCTGCGCAAGTATTCGGCAATCCCCAAACCCTATCTGGCTCCACTATACTTCGGCATCGGCAGCGCCCTTTTTATTGCGGGGCTGAAGTATT
>DAOVIK010000196.1 GCA_030673735.1 Anaerolineae bacterium | reverse complement strand
TCCTGCCGTTCGGCCTCCTGCTTCGCAAGCAGCGCCTTCTCTAAGCGAAGCTGTGCGTCGCTTTCCCCCCGTCGAGCCCTCTCCGCATTCTCGTGTGCACCATCACTTGTCTTGCGCGCGGAATCCAGATTCTTGGCAAGAATCTTCGCTTGCTGCACGGCCGATTCACGCTCTGCCTTCATCCCGGCCAGACTGGCTTCCAATTCCGAGATTCTGGCCAACGCGGCTGCTGCGGATTGACCCACACCAATTGCCACCACGCCCGAAGGATAGAAGACCTCTCCTGACAACGTGACCAGCCGGCCATCCGGGGGCAATCCAGCCAGCAGTTTCCTGGCTGCGGCCCGATTCTTGACAACTAGGGTTCGTCCCAACAACAGATTCGCCAGCTCACGATGGGGACCTGAGACCTTCACAAACTCGGCTGCGTTCCCCAGGCATCCGGCGTCAGTGGGCGCTTCAAGCAATGACGGAACATGATCAAGCTGGAGAGGCATCAATGCGCCCCGGTCCTCACCTTTGCGACGCGCAAGCCAAGTCAGCGCTTTTCCCACGTCGTCAGTTGTTTCGAATACGATGCCCTGGGCAAAGATCCCCAACAGGGCCGCGATCGCAGGTCGGTACTCCTCCGCCACTCGCATGACATCGGTCAGTTTGCCAACCAGTCCACTGAGGGTTCCCTTATCCGCTGCCTGCTTCAGGCCTGATGCAACGCGATCGGAAGACTGTAGTGATTGGTGCATCGCCTCAAGACGCGCTTCCGTGGAATCATGCTCAGTCCTGATCTCGGATGCCTTGGCGTCAAGAGCTGCCTGATCGGCTTCAAGATCTGATACGCGCGCCCGGGAAGCCTCAAGCGCCTTTTCAGCTCGCTTGAGATCAAGTTGCGCCGCCTGAAGCTCGTCTTCGCAGGTTGATTCTAGTATTTCGGCGTCTTGGAGGGCAGCACGAGCGGTAGCCATGTCCATCCGAAGCGCGTTCTGGCGCTCGGCCAGAGCATTGGATCCCTCGTTCAATTGATCTAGCTGGGCCTCCCAAGCCGCCCGCTCGGCAAGCAGCTGCTCCGGAGATGCCTGCAAATTGCGAAGCCGTGCTACAAGCTCCGCGCGCTGCTTCTGGCCATCATCTGTGTCGGGAGCTTCAAGCGAGTATTCAGCGGCAGCAACCGCGTCGTGCCTGCGTTCGACTTCCTGCTTGGCGCGCTGGGAACGCTCTTCCAACACCTGGCGGCGCTCCTCCAGCGATGCCAGTTCGGAATTCAGGAAAGTCTCTTGCTCGCGCAACCAGCGTTCCCGTTCCTGAGCCACGGCCAGTCGCCGCCCGCGTGACTCTCGCTGGCCGTACAATCGCGAAACCTCTTGTGAAAGATCATGAAGATCGCTTCGCAGTTTATCGATGCTGCTGCGAGCTTCCGAAAGCTCCCTGTCGATCCTCTCATGACGCAGGCGCAGATCATCCCGCTTGGCTTCTTGATTTCCCGCTGCGGTTCTGCGCTTGACGACCTCAGATTGCATGCTGTGCCAATGAAACCCGTACCATATGCGCAAGGCTTCTTTCAGATCGGTTCGCACCTGCTCGTAGTTACGGGATCGCCGAGCCTGACGCTCCAAACTGCGCAAGCGAGGACGCAACTCCGCCAGGATGTCCTGCGCCCGGTCCAGATTGCGCGCCGCGGTTTCAAGCCGGCGTTCAGCTTCTTGGCGACGAAGGCGATACAAGCCGATGCCTGCCGCCTCCTCAAAGAGACGCCTGCGTTCTTCCGCTCGAAGAGAAAGCGCAGTATCAACCAATCCCTGGCCGATGATCGTGTAGGTCCTTTCAGCCAGGCCGCATTCCGACAGAAGCTCCACAACATCCCGCAGGCGGACGCGCTGGCCGTTGAGAAGATACTCATTGTTGCCATCGCGATAGGCGCGCCTGCCAACGCTCACTTCCCCGAACTCGATCGGCAGCCATCCATCGCTGTTGTCGAAGACGATGGTGGCAGAAGCCATTCCGGCACGCGCGCGCGTATCGGATCCGGCGAAGATGATGTCCTCGGTTCGTTTGGCTCGCAGCAGGCTGTATGATTGCTCCCCCAGTACCCATCGGATCGCATCGGCGATGTTGGACTTGCCCACGCCGTTTGGACCCACGATCGCCGTGATCGTGGGAGCGAAGACGAACTCCGTCTTGGTGGCGAATGTCTTGTAGCCCTGAAGCTCGATGGATTTCAGATGCGCCGGAGAATCGAAGGAGGCTTTCATGGGGTCATATGCCTCCCTCTTCCAGCGACCAACTGCCGATGCGCTGCAAGGCATCTGCTGCTGCGCTCTGGGCAGCATCCTGTTTGCTGCGTCCTCTCCCCTGACCGTAATCCTTCCCTTTTATAGTCACCTGCACGAGAAACTCACGTTCGTGATCCGGGCCGGAAGTCTCCAGCGTCTGGTAATAAGGCGTATCGCCCATCTCTGCTTGAGCCCACATCTGCAGCCGGCTGCGCGCATCAATAAGCGATCCGTCATCAAGCTTGCGTCCAATCGCCTGCTCAAAACGCGGCTCAATAAATGCATTCACCCTTTCAAAACCCCCATCAAGATACAGCGCTCCCACAAGAGCCTCGAATGCATCGCAAAGCAGCGTCGGCCGCTTTCGCCCACCCGAGGAATGCTCCCCTTGACCCAACAGCAAGGCCTCTCCCAACCCGACCTCTGCGGCAAACCTCCCTAGTTGTTCTGTGCAAACCAACGACGCTCTGAGCTGAGTGAGTTGACCTTCATTCATCTCCGGGAATCGGTTGTACAACCACGTCGCGCTGATGAAATCCAACGCCGCGTCACCCAGAAACTCCAGACGCTCGTTGTCCTCCAGAGCTTCCGGGTGTTCGTTCACATATGATCGATGAGTGAGGGCTCGCAACAGCAGGCTGGGATCCTCAAACGCCAAGCCTGCCTTACGCGCGAACTCATCCGGTGTCATTCGCTCACTCCACAGACTTAGGGGACGCCACGAATTCAGGGGAGTCTGACCTCGCCGCGTCCCCCAATTCCTTATGGTCGGTAATTACCAGGGGATTCTATCCTGAGAATTCTCTAAACGCCAGCACAGCGTTATGCCCGCCAAAGCCAAAGGCATTGGTCATGGCCACTCGCACCGGCCATTCGCGGGCCTGGTTAGGCACATAATCGAGATCGCATTCTGGATCAGGTTCTCGAAGATTGATCGTTGGAGGTACAACCTGCTCGCGGATGGCCTGCACACAAAACAGCGCCTCAAGCGCGGCGGTAGCGCCCATCAGATGCCCGGTCATCGGCTTGGTTGAGGAGATCAGGGCGCTATGGGCATGCTCACCTAGAGCGGTCTTGATGGCGCGCGTTTCCGCCACATCGTTCAACCGCGTGCCAGTACCGTGTGCATTGACGTAATCAACCTCATGCGGATCAAGCTTAGCAATGTTCATTGCGTTCTTCATCGCCGCTGCGCCGCCCTGCCCCTCAACTGCGGGAGCAGTGATGTGATGAGCATCAACCGTTGAGCCGTAGCCGATTAGTTCAGCCAGCACTTCGGCGCCGCGCGCCTTGGCATGATCCAATGTCTCCAAGATCAGGATCCCCGAGCCCTCCCCCATGACCAAGCCATCGCGATCGGTGTCGAACGGAGAAGGCGTGCGATATGGCTGGTCATTGCGGCGCGAGAGGGCGCCTACGCGATCGAAGGCGCCAATGCCCAGCTCGGTAATCGTGGCTTCAGATCCCCCCGCAATCGCTGCATCCACAATGCCTGCGCGCATGAGCAGCCAGGCCTGCCCGATGGAGTCTGCGCCCGAGGCACAAGCTGAGGCAATGGAGAAACACGGTCCTTTGGCCCCCAACTTGATGGCCACCATGCCCGCGGCACCGTTGGGCATGAACATCGGAATTATGAACGGATTTAGGCGGCGGGCTCCGGACTCAAAGAGCACTCTGAAGGCGCTATGAAGGGTGATGAAGCCTCCAACCGCGGTAGAAACGATGACCGCCACGCGCCCGGCATTTTGCTCTCCGATTTCCAACCCGGATTGCTGCATCGCTTCCTGGACTGCCGCCATTGCATACTGCTCATACAGGTCCATGCGACGCACTTCTTTCGCGCTCAAGTGCTGCAAGGCGTCGAAGTCATTGATCTCACAGGCGATGTGCACCAGCATGTCGGAGGAATCGAAGCGCGTGATGGGACCAACGGCAGAAGCACCGTTGATCGCACTTTGCCATGTCGACGCGACATCAAGGCCGATTGGATTGACCGTTCC
>DAOVIK010000144.1 GCA_030673735.1 Anaerolineae bacterium | reverse complement strand
CGTTCCCTGCCTGCACTTGTGGCGCAGGCACAAGTGGACTGTCCCCCTGGACAGGCTTAGCGGGACGGTGCGTCTTCACACGGCCCCGCCCATGCGAAGGTAATGCCTGAAACCGTGGCGGCGTTTCATGAAACGCCGCTACACTCCAAGCATCAAGGCGCGTTGCACCTTATGAATCGAGATCCTTCGCCGTTCGTCCCGGAGGTATTTAGCGGGATGCTACGCCCCTACGAGTGGAACACAGGATCATGCTCCTCTTCTATCAGACGCTCTGAAACGGAATCCGCAGAGACGCCCAGTTGTTCATCCCGCACGTTCCTAGCAGGACGGGGCGTCTCTACACGGTCTAATCCATACATGGACAATAGTAAGGGCGCGTTGCCTTATGAGCGCACTTGCCTACACCACCACGTTCACCAGCCGCTTGGAGACCACGATCACCTGCCGCGGCTCGGCTCCCGCCATGTGCCGCTGCACGCTCTCGTTCTCCAACGCCATCTGGCGCGCCTCGTCATCAGTGATGCTCGCCGGAACCTGGACTCGATCGCGCACCTTGCCGTTCACCTGCAGCACCAGCGTGATCTGCTCTTCCTTGGCGATCTCGGGATCGAACTCCGGCCAGCTCTGCGTGTGGATCGAGTATGGCTTGCCCAGGCGCATCCACAGCTCCTCGGCGATGTGCGGCGTGAGAGGGGCCATCAACAGCAGGAGTGTCTCGATGGTTTCCTGGTAACTCTCGTGGCCTGCCATGCCGGCGTCTCTGGCGTCAGTGATGGCGTTGGTCAGCTCCATCAGCGCGGAGATCACGGTATTGAACTCGAATGTCTCCAGATCATGGGAGGCTTGGCGAATCGTCTGGTGCAGTTTGCGCTGCAGTGTGCGGACATCCTCAGGCATTGGCCCAGAGGCCTGGGCGTTTGCGGTTTCAAGGCACAAGGTCCAAACGCGGTTCAGCCAGCGAATCACGCCCTGAATGTTGTCCGCATTCCATGCGCCGCCATCCGACCAGCGGTAGGCAAACATCAGGTAGGCGCGCATCGTGTCGGCGCCATGCGTGCGCACCACGTCATCCGGATCGATTACGTTGCCGCGCGATTTGCTCATGCGTTGGTTGTCCGGCCCCAGGATCTGTCCCTGGTTGCGCTGCTGCATCATTGGCTCGTGGCCTTCGGCCAGCTTTAAGTCGCGCAGCACCTTGTGGAAGAAGCGCGTGTACATCAAGTGCAATGTGGCATGCTCGATGCCGCCCGTGTAGGTGTCCACAGGCATCCAGTAGTCGTACTCGACCGGATCGAAGGGCCCCTTGTCGTAGTCGGGGCTCAGGTAGCGCAGGTGATACCAAGAAGAGCACATGAAGGTGTCCATGGTATCCGTATCGCGCTCGGCTTCGCGGTCGCAGATTGGGCATGTCGTATGCTTCCATGATGGATGGAGCTTGAGCGGGCTCTCTCCGGTTGGCAGCCATTCGACATCAGCCGGCAGCTCGATGGGCAGTTGGTCTTCCGGAACCGGCACCTGGCCGTGCTCGGGGCAGTAGACGATCGGTATCGGCGCGCCCCAGTAGCGCTGGCGTGAGATCAACCAGTCGTGCAGGCGGTAGTTCACAGCCGCCTTGCCAATGCCGCGCTCTTCCAGGTAGGCGTTGGTGCGGTCGATGGCCTTATCGGCGGGTGTGTCGCTCAACGGCCCGGAGTTGATCATCTTGCCGTATACAGGCAGCGCTTCGGGCATGGTCTTCCCATCCAATGCCTCAACACCTTCGGGCAGGATGACCGGACGCACCTCGAGCCCATGCTTTCGAGCGAACTCGAAGTCGCGCTGATCGTGCGCCGGAACGGCCATGATCGCTCCTGTGCCGTAGGTCATCAGCACGTAATCCGCAACCCACACAGGTATGCGCTCGTCATTCACTGGGTTGACAGCATATCCTCCCGTGAAGACTCCGGTCTTCTCGCGATCCGTGGCTTCGCGCTCGATGTCGGTCTGGCGTTTGGCTTCTTCCACGTAGGCATGCACGGTTTCGTGCTGCTCCGGTGTGGTGAGTTTCTCGACGAGCGGATGCTCGGGAGCCAGCACCATGAAGGTTGCGCCCCAGAGCGTATCGGGCCGCGTGGTGAATACCTCGAAGGCGTCGCCGTGTTCGGTGTGGAAAGTGGCACGTGCTCCTTCGCTGCGGCCGATCCAGTTTGTCTGCAGCAGCCTCACCGGCTCCGGCCAATCCAGCAGCGAGAAGTCGAGCAGTTCATCGGCAAAGTTGGTGATGCGGAAGAACCACTGCTCGAGATCCTTCTTGGTGACCGGTGTCTTGCAGCGTTCGCAGACGCGCTTCTCGGTGATCACCTGCTCGCGAGCCAGCGAGGTGTTGCACTGGGGACACCAGTCGACCGGCGACATCTTCTTGTAGGCCAATTCGTTCTGGAAGAACTTCAAGAAGAACCACTGCGACCAGCGATAGTATTCGGGATCGGAGCTAATGGCCTCGCGTTTCCAATCCCACATAGCTCCCATCGAGCGCATCTGACGGCGCATGTTGTCGATGTTGGCATAGGTCCAATCGCGCGGATGAATGCCGCGCGCGATGGCGGCGTTCTCCGCGGGGAGCCCGAACGCGTCGAAGCCCGGCGGGAACATCACATTGTAGCCCCGCATACGCAGATAGCGGGCGCGCGCATCCGACGGGGTCATGGCATACCAATGCCCGATATGCATATCGCCGGAGGTGTACGGCAGCATTGTCAGGAAGTAATATTTGGGACGCTTGGGATCGATGCCGGCACGATACAGCTCGTCAGCTTCCCAACGCTGCTGCCAACGCGGTTCGATCTCGGAGGGATCGTAGCGATCGACTCTGCCGCGCGGCTTCGTCTTTGATCGCTTCGTTGATTTCTTAGTCATGACGGTACCTCCCGTGGTCAAGAGCGGATAGCTTGACAGTGTGGCGTCGATGAAGCAGGAGTGAAGCATGGTCGCAGAGGATGTCAAGCAAAGGCCGCAGGATCACGGCGATCCTGCGCGTGAACATGGGGTCGTGCATGCTTGTCTTCATCTGCAGTTCCTTCCTGCGGAGCGGTGGCGCGGTGTATACGTAAAAGCCCCTTCGTCGCTTCAGGGACGAAGGGGGTCTCCGCGCTACCACCCTGCTTGCCCAGCTTTGCCGGGCCGCTCTTGTCGCGCTATCGGGCGAATCCCGCTGCCGGCTACTTCTTCGTTCACCAGCAGAGCCTGTCCTCGTCGAGGACGACAGGCGAGTTCGGCCTTTGCGCTCCGTGGGCGCTCTGCCAGGCTCTCACCCTCCCTGGCTCGCTGCCGGATGGCCTAGTACTCCTGCCAACAGCCTGTATTCAATTGTGTGGTGGACCCAGTGGGATTCGAACCCACGACCTTCTCAATGCCATTGAGACGCGCTCCCAACTGCGCTATGGGCCCTTGAAACCAACACCAGGTGGACCTGGCGGGATTCGAACCCGCGACCTCTTCAGTGCGATTGAAGCGCGCTCCCAACTGCGCTACAGGCCCCCAATGGGGTGGTGCGCATTGTAACTGACGGATAGGGAGGTGTCAAGAAATGACGATTCTAGGAAGGATGATCCAAGGCGTGAGGTGCTACAGATCCGCTGCGCAGCGGAATCCCACCTTGTGCCGGGTGTATTCCGGTGCGTTGGAGCCTCGATTGGTACTTCGTGTGTTGTCAGGGGTGTCTAGCCAACAACCGCCGCGAGGGATGTGCCCTGAGCCATCGCTCGGACCTGTCGGATTAGTCTGCGGATCGAGCGCGTATTGGCCGTACCAATCGGACACCCATTCGCGCACGTTGCCGGCCATGTCCAGCGCCCCGCACCAGCTTACTCCCGACGGATAGCTGCCAACCGGCGCAGTTTCAACATAGCCATCGTCAGTCATGGGATCCTTCGGACCGAGAGGGCAGTTGAGGTCACAGTAATTGAGCAATGTGCCATCGAAATCGTTTCCCCAGGGGAACCTGTTGCCCTCCGGACCGCGGGCCGCATATTCCCATTCGGCTTCCGTTGGGAGACGGCCGCCTGCCCAGTCGCAGTAGGTCGCGGCCTGCGCCTGCGTGATCCAGATGACGGGGTAGTCCGAATAGACATCATTGCCGTAGTAGTGTGGCCGTGTATAGGAGCTTTCGTCGACTGGAGGGGAGCAAGCACCCGCCTCGACGCAGCGCTGGTACTGCTGATTGGTCACCTCGGTGCGGTCAATCCAGAAAGCATCGAGCGTGACCTCGTGGACTGGCAATTCATCGACGAAGGCGGAACCGGGGCAGTGGGCCGACAGAGGATCGGCAGCAGTATCCCGGCATAGCCTGCGGGCATACGAAATCCCCTCGAAGATGATTCCCATATCGAACTTGCCGGCTGGCACGAAGACCATGACCATCTCATCGGCGGGACGGAGGAGCGTGTCTCCCAGGGCAGGTTCATTCACTCCCGAGCAGGAGACGATCGCCCACCCCGCGATGCCCAAGATGATCAGTCCGTGTAGGAGTATCTTGCAGCTACTGTGCATGTGGCTCCTCTATATCCCGCTATGGCTAGACGATCTCACATAGCAAATACCATGTTATGGAGCACGGCGTTCATTGTGCATAGGGCAGAATCGGTCTGTCGAGCCGTCAGCTACGTCTTTCAGCTGCGGTACTCGCAGCCTTCCTGTATGCGATGCTTGGAGAGGGTTGGTAAGATAAACAATCGCCCCATCGGTTTAAGACGGGGCGGTATCTCGGGTTCCTCGAGGATCCTGCCAAATAGCTACTCCGGCTCAATCGGTACGATGATCATCATCAGTAGATATAGGATGATGCCTCCACCGTCTCCTGCGATAGAGGCTGCTACAAAGATCAGGCGAACGATCGTCGGGTCGATGCTGAAGTATTTTGCCAATCCTCCACATACTCCGGCAATCATGCGTTCGTCACGAGCACGGTAGAGCCTGCGAAATTCCTCTGTCATTCGTTTCCTCTCATTTGTGATATCGGCTTCTATTAAGTATACGCACAAGGTCCGATTTGGTTGCGCAGATCTTCCTGCTATCCGCCGGCGGGAAATCCGAATTGGCTACCAGATGCCGGGGATCAGTCGATAGCGTGTCCTCTTGGCGTATTCGGCGTAGCCGTCCAGACCGCTCATGAGCATTCTGTCTTCAAATGTTGTGCGGATGATCAACGGAACAAGGAAAACGACCGTTGGAACAAGCGCCCAAAGCGTGTTGAGCATGAAGGGGAACGCTAATCCAGCCAGCAGTCCTCCCGCATAGGATGGATGCCGCACGATCCGATACGGTCCTGATGTTACGACCGTCTGGCCTCTGTCCTTCTGGATTCGGGCTACGGCTGAGAAGAAACGGTTGACAGCCATTGCCCATACGG
>DAOVIK010000257.1 GCA_030673735.1 Anaerolineae bacterium | reverse complement strand
GCAATGTATAATTGCCCTCGGTAGGAATGCCAAACCAGCGATCTCGAATGGTTCGAACGCTGCTGCAGCGATTCGCCAGGATCGATGCGTATCGAGGAATGGGCCGATGCCGCGAACAGGATCCACGCTAATCTCACAACAAGTTGAATCGGATCGCGGAGCAACCACGATGCTGGTTGAGGAAAGCTATCGGTGCACCCGGGCCCTAGAATGGCCTGAGAGCATAGGTGTTCGAGCATGCATCTGATCTTCACGCACGAGCAAGCGGATTTTGACGCCATCGCAGCCCTTTTCGCTGCGCGCTTGTTGGATTCCGAAGCGTTGGCCGTCCTTCCTCGACGGATCAATCGCAACGTTCGTGCTTTTCTGACGCTGTACGGCGACAGCCTGAGCTTCATCGAGTTCGATGAGATTCCGCGCGGCAAGGTGAAGCGCCTGACGCTCGTGGATACACAAACTTCCGTCTCGCTCAAGGGCCACACGGCTCAAACCAAGGTGCACGTCATCGACCACCATCCGCAAGATCGGGAACTAGATCCCTCCTGGAGCGTGCACCGGGACGAGATTGGAGCAACGACGACACTTCTGGTGGAAACGCTGCAGGAGGCAGGGGTGGAACCCGATCTCGTTGGGGCCACGCTGCTGCTCCTCGGTATCTATGAAGACACAGGATCCCTGCTGTACACCAGTACCACACCGCGTGACGTGCAAGCAAGCGCGTGGCTGCTTGATCGCGGCGCAAGCCTGGCGATTGCGGCTGATTTCCTTGATCACCCGCTTTCCAGCGAGCAACGAATGCTATACGAGCGGTTGCTGGAGGTGGCGGAAACCATCGAGATTCATGGGTTGTCGATTGTCGTCGCCGGCGCGCCGTCTCAGGGCATTATGGACGAGGTTTCCACGCTTGCGCACAAGCTGCGCGATGTGTTCGACCCCGCAGGGCTGTTCGTGCTCGTGGTGTTGAATGGAAGTGTGCAGCTGGTTGCGCGATCAAGCTCCGATGCCCTGGACGTCAGCCGTGTCGCAGAGCATTTTGGTGGAGGGGGGCACGATCGTGCTGCCGCAGCTCTGATTCGCGATAAGTCGCTTGAGGCTGTGCGCAGCGAGTTGATGGAATTGCTGCCCACCATCATTGAACCTCCCAAGACTGTGGGCGAGATCATGTCACGTGAGCCGCAAGTGCTGGAGCCCAGCGTGACGGTGGCGCAAGCCTCCGAGAGGATGCAGCGCTTTGGGCATGAGGGCTATCCGGTTGTGGAGGGCGATACGACATTGGGCTTGCTGACGCGGCGAGCCGTCGATCGGGCGATGACCCATGGGATGGGGGATCGATCGGTTTCGAGTGTCATGGAAGCCGGGGCAGTGACGGTTCATCCATCCGATTCGGTTCAGCATCTGCAGCAAGTGATGATGGAGCACAACTGGGGCCAGGTTCCTGTTTCCGATCCGAAAACCGGCAAGATCATTGGCATCGTGACGCGCACTGATCTTCTCAAGACCTTGGCGCCGGTTTCGCTGAGCGAATCTTCCTCCATCTTGACCGAGAAGTTGGTTCAGGCCCTTCCCGCTGCGCGACTTGAATTGCTCAAGCTGATCGCCCAGCGCGCAGCAGCGAAAAACGATGCCTTGTACATCGTTGGCGGATTTGTGCGCGACCTGTTGTTGGGGCAGCCGAGCTTGGATTTCGACCTGGTAGTGGAAGGTGACGCCATCGGTTTGGCGCGTGAGCTTGCCGAGCTCTACGGCGGGAGGGTGAGTAGCCACCGTCGTTTCGGAACGGCGAAGTGGCGATTGGATCACAAGAATGCGGAGTTAACCAAAGCGCTCAATGAGCAGGATGGGGAATCGCTGGATCTACCTGCGAGCCTCGATTTTGTAACCGCGCGAGCCGAGTTCTACGCGCATCCTACCGCGCTGCCTTCGGTGCAGAGCGGCAGCATCAAGCTCGATCTGCACCGGCGTGATTTCACATTAAACACTCTGGCCATGCGCCTCGATGGCAGGCACTACGGGCACCTACTTGACTACTGGGGAGGCGGCCAGGACTTGCGCAATGGCTTGATCCGGGTGCTGCATTCGATCAGCTTTGTTGATGATCCCACACGCGCGCTGCGCGCGGTTCGTCTTGAACAGCGCCTCGGCTTTTCCATTGAAGATCGGACGCAGGAGCTGTTACTGCATGCGCTGCCGCTGTTGGATCGCGTCAGCGGGGACCGCGTCCGGAGTGAACTGGAGCAGATCTTCGAGGAGGCCAACTTGCCCCAGATCATGGCGCGCTTGAAAGAATTGGAGCTACTGACCGCCATCCACCCTGCACTGACCTGGGATGCCTGGCTTGAGGAGCGCTTTGAAGAAGCGCGTGCTTTCAGCGCGCCTGAGGAGTGGCGCTTGGCGGCAAGGCCTTCGTCACGGCTGCTGATTTACGCCTCTTGGCTGTTTCGCTTGTCCAGCGAAGAAGCGGCGGCGGTTTCTGAGCGCCTGAAGTTCTCGCTAGTTGTGCAGCGAGTGCTCATGGAAGCGAATAAGCTTGGAGTGCAGCTTCCTTCAGTTGCTCAAGGGGGGGTTCCGAGTGATATCGTGGCCGTTCTGGACGAAATGCGTGAGATGACCCTTGCGGCCGCATGGGTGGCCTTTGATGGCGACGAAGCATCCAGGAAAGCATTGGATCAGTACTTGCGGCAATGGCGCTTCGTACAGCCCAAGACGGATGGCAATGCGCTGCGGGCATTGGGGCTTCCTCCCGGCCCTGAATACAAGCGCATTCTGTGGGATTTGCGCGCCGCTTGGCTTGATGACCGGATTGGCAGCGAGGAAGAGGAACAACAGCTGTTGGAGCGCTTCATCGAAGCCCAGGAAACTCAAGAAGCCGACTAGAGACAGGCACGAGGTCTCTTCTCCCTCTGGTCGATCCCATTCGAGGCAAGAACCCCAATCCGCTGCTGGATCATGTGGGCTCGGGACGCTCGAGCTCTTTGATTTTGGGAGCATGATCGTTCTGCTCCCAGTCTTCCACGCCGCGAGTATTCAGATGGCATGAAAGGTGCAACCATGCCTCGCGCGAGCAATTTGACCCGATTCTCGAACCAAAGAGACCCGTGGGGAGTGATCTCTCGCGGCTGTCTTCCGTTGCACGGGAATAATAGTTCTACTGAGTGGGATCGCAATAGCGCAGGGAAAAGGCTTGACCATGCGGCGCAGTGCCTTTTCGGGTATCATTGCCAGCGCCTATGCAAGAACATGCT
>DAOVIK010000384.1 GCA_030673735.1 Anaerolineae bacterium | reverse complement strand
TCCCGGACACGGGCTTGATCCTCAACCAATTGAGCCCAACGCTCATCTTCGGGATCGATAATCACAACCGCAATTTCGGCCATCGGGAAATCTCCTTGGCGCGCAACAATCATTCGGCCATGCCGATTTATCTGCGATAGACGTTGTTGTCTCGCTCAGGGTCGAATTCTAGCCCCGGACGACGCTCCTGCAGCCCTGTGCACGGCACCATGATAGCGCTCTTCGTCAAATGGAGCAATCCTGATCAACGGCGTGAGCATGTCGCAATGCCTGAAGAAGAGAGAAGCGCTCGCCAGCATCGCGCGAGCGCAAGAGGTGATGGCGCTCCAGATAGAAATGAAATGCTATCTGGCCAAGGTCATCAGCGTGAGAGCAACCATGCGTCCGGCTACGCTGAGCCGATAGATCTCGATCTCGTCGTCGTATCCCTGGGGCATGTTCTCCTCGCTGGCTCCGCGCCATGAGAGCGGCAAGGTCGGGACCCCCGCCTCCCGAAACGGGACATGATCACCCTCGGCTATGGTTGTCACTTTCGCCAACCGTCCGTCGACCGCCTCTTCCGCCCTGGTCATAGTGAAGACCAATTCCGCCTCACGCTCCCAGTCGAAATTCACTTCCAGGTAGAAGCCGCTGCCGCCCCCCACCGCGTCCAACTGCAGAACGGCAAACGTACTCTCCAGCGGAAACACTGGATTCTGCACGTAGAAGCTCGATCCTACCTGGCCGATCTCTTGTGCTCCCCACGCCGCAAAGAGCACGCTCCGGCTTGGTCGATAACCCTTTTCATGCCAGAGACGGGCGATCTCCAGCATTACCCCAATGCCACTGGCGTTGTCGTTTGCGCCGGGGTAGCGCCGTCCGCTAGGTACATCACACAGAACTTCCTCCGGCAAGCCGGGGCCCGACGGAATGACCTCTAGGCAGTACTCTACCCCTGGATTGTCACCCACGTGATCATAGTGCGCCCCAAGGATGATCACCTCATCAGCCAGGTTCGGATCCGAGCCGGGCAGCAGACCCAACACGTTAGCCGAATCAACGATCTGTGGATCGCTGAGCAGAAGCTGCATCTGCACCTGCATCTCCAGGGACAATGCAGGAGGCGAGGTGTTCAGGTTGTGCCGCGTCTGGCCAGTGATCTCCAGCAGCCGCTCAAATCCGGCATCCGTAAGCTCCATGACTGGAATTGGCGCTTCGAGCAACGGCTCATGCGGGATGGCGGCCTTGGCTAGCGCATGCTCAGGGGTGGTGAACCCCACAAGGATAAGCCCACCCGCTCCGTGTTCCACAGCACGCGTGACCTCATCTATTAGCGGATTATGCGGCTGGCGCACAACGATGGCCCCCTCCAAATTCATATCCTCATAGGTTCCGTCGTGTACCCAGATCAGTTCACCCTGGACATCACCACCGCTTCCGATGACTTCAGGCACGAGAATGAAATCCCGTTGATAAATGAAGACTTCAGGAGCCTGAGTTTGATCGTCAAACACCAGAAGCTGCGGATTCAGGAGCAGCGTGGAGAACTCTATTGGGAAACGCTGCAGGTAGGAGCGCGAATCGGACTGGATTTCCTGCTGGTTGGAAGGACCCGCGTCTTGCGCCAAGTCCTCCGGCAGCAGAACGTCCCCTGCCGGCAGCAAGCCATATGCCGCGAACTCCTGTGCGATGTACTCAGCGGCCCGAGCGGCGCCCGGCGTCCCTGCCTGGCGGCCCGCAAACATCCTGCTTGCCAGATATGTAATGTGGTCCTGAACCTCCATGGCGTTGAACCGCAGGGCCAGATCGACCCACTCCTGCCTGGCATGTCCAAGAGCCAATGACTGAGCCCAATCGCCTTCGAACGACGATAGGGAAATGCCGATTACCGGCTCAAATGCCAACACCAAAGTGGCTCCAGATCTTTGCCAGGCCAGCAACGTCCTTAATGGATACTCCCCATACAGATCGATCAGGTAGCGAACCGTGTCCCAGGCGTAGGCATAGGCAAGATCCAGTTGCTCGGCAGGCATTGCATGATCCGGCAGCATCTCAGCCAAGGGAGGTAGCTCATGCGCTTCCGAGCTGGATAGCAACTCTCTAAGATGTTGCGCCATCCGGCTCCCGGAAGCGCCGCCATCCATCTCGCTTGCCAGGTACACACTCAGCCCCTTGAGCAGCCACTC